>CAZUSF010000319.1:0-3181 GCA_964623355.1 uncultured Thiobacillus sp.
GTTTGTCGCCCGCCGCCTTGTCGGCCAGGAAGGGGAAAGCAACGCCGGCGAAATTGCAGCCGCCGCCGCAGGGCGCAAAGATCATGTCCGGGTAGTCGCCCACCTTCTCGAACTGCTTTTTCGCTTCCTGGCCGATGATGGTCTGGTGCAGCAACACATGATTCAACACCGAGCCCAATGCATAGTTGGTGTCGGCGCGGCTGGCGGCTTCTTCGACGGCTTCCGAGATGGCGATGCCGAGGCTGCCCTGGTTTTCCGGATCGGTGGCCAGAATGCCGCGGCCGGTTTCGGTCATGTTGGTCGGACTGGCGAACACTTCGGCGCCCCAGGTCTGCATCATCGAGCGGCGGAACGGCTTCTGCTGGTACGACACCTTCACCATGTAGACGCGGATTTCCATGTCGAACATCTGCCCGGCGAGCGCCAGGCTGCAACCCCACTGGCCGGCGCCGGTTTCGGTGGTGAGGCGGTTGATGCCGGCGACCTTGTTGTAATAAGCCTGCGGAATGGCGGAATTGGGCTTGTGCGAACCGGCCGGCGATATGCCTTCATACTTGTAATAAATCTTGCACGGCGTGCCGAGAATCTGCTCCAGACGGTGTGCCCGGAACAGTGGCGACGGCCGCCATAAGCGATAAATTTCGCGTACCGGTTCGGGAATCGCGATCCAGCGTTCGCTGGACATTTCCTGTTCCAGAATATTCATCGGGAAGATCGCCCCCATCTTGTCCGGCCCCACTGGCTGGCCGTCGGGGCCCAAAGGTGGAAGCGGCTTGTTGGGCATATCCGCCACGATGTTGTACCAATGCGTGGGGATATCCGACTCTTCGAGCAAAATCTTGGTTTGCGGCATTACTTTCTCCGGGATCAAACAAGTAGAAATGAATTCGTGTGGCACACGAAGCCTGTCAACGCGGTGCAGCCTCCCCCGGCCAGCGCCGCGCCGGGCAACTATACTCGCGCGCACTGCATCCTGAAATTGACCTCGCACAACCATGTCCAAGCTTGATCTCACTGAACACATGCTCGATTCCCGCGACGAATACCAGGGCCGTTTGCTGCACGTCAAAAAAGACCGCGTGCGCCTGCCCAACGGCGCCGAATCGACACGCGAATACATCGTTCATCCGGGCGCGGCGGTCATCCTGCCGATCTTCGACAACGGCGATATCCTGCTCGAACGCCAGCACCGCTACCCGCTGCATCGCGACTTTATCGAATTGCCCGCCGGCAAATTCGATCCTAACGAGAACGAACTGACCTGCGCGCAACGCGAACTGCAGGAAGAAACCGGCTATCTGGCGCGCGAATGGCGTGAACTGCCCACCTTCTACCCGTGCATCGGCTATTCCGACGAACGCCTGGTCTATTTCCTGGCCCGGGGCCTGGAATTCAGCGGCGAGAATATGGACGAAGATGAATTCCTGGAAATCCTGCGCGTACCGTTCGCCGAAGCTATGGCGATGGTCGGCGACGGACGCATCAATGAGGCGAAGACGGTGATGGGGTTGCTTTGGTTTGAGCGGTTCGGTGCTTCGCTGCAAGCAAAGTAAGATTCAGCCATGTCGATCAACAGCCTCGAACAACTTGCCGCCGCCGTGAAGGAATTCGGCCGCGAGCGCGACTGGCACCTGTATCACACCCCGAAGAACCTGACCGCCGCGTTGATCGTCGAAGCCGCCGAACTGCTGGAACCGTTCCAGTGGCTGACGCCGGAACAGAGTCTCAACCTGCCGCCGGATAAGCATGAAGCGGTGCGCCAGGAAATGGCCGATGTGCTGATCTATCTGGTCAGTCTGGCGAATTGCCTGGAAGTTGATTTGCTGAAAGCCGCCGAAGATAAACTGGCGATCAATGCAGCCAAGTACCCGGTCGACAAGGCCAAGGGTTCCTGCGCGAAATCCCATGAACTCTGAGCCCACCATGAGCCATTTCAAACACCACCTGTTTTTCTGCCTCAATCAGCGCGAAGACGGCGCCGCCTGCTGTACCGATCACGATGCCGAGGCGATGTTCGAACATGCCAAGAAGAAGGCGAAAAAACTGGGTTTGCACGGCAAGGAAGGCAACTGCCGGGTCAATCGCGCCGGCTGCTTCGACCGCTGCGGCGAAGGCCCGGTCTGTGTGGTTTATCCGGATGCGGTCTGGTACACCTACGTCGACCAGGATGACATCGACGAAATCGTCGAATCGCATCTGCGCGATGGAAAAATCGTTGAGCGTTTGAAGATCTGAACCAGTGACGAAACAGCACAAACTGCGCATCAAAGGCCCGGTCGGGCCGATCGAGACGGTGATCGAAGAACCGTCCGGCACGCCCAGCGGGCTGGCGCTGATCGCGCATCCGCATCCGCTGAAAGGCGGCAGTCTGGATAACAAGGTGGCCTGGACACTGGCGCGCGCGGCAGTGTCCAGCGGGCTGGTCGCGGTGCGGCCCAACTTTCGCGGCGTCGGCGAAAGCGCCGGCGAGTTCGACCATGGCATCGGCGAAACCGATGACCTGCTGGTATTGGTGGCAGCCATAACCGCCCACTACGGCAAGCTGCCGTGGACCCTGATGGGCTTTTCCTTCGGCGCTTATGTGCAACATCGGGTCGCACAGGAACTGCACGCAGAACGCTTGATCATGGTGGGCCCGGCGGTTTCGATGTACTCGTTCGAAGCCACTCATATTCCGACCAGCATCCTGCACGGCACCGAAGATGAAGTGATCCCGTTCCAGGCCGCCCGCGAATACGCCGATACGCATGCCATTCCGCTGATCGCGATCGAAGGCGCCGGGCACTTTTTCCACGGCAAGTTGCGCGAGTTGCAGAGCCAGGTTGAAGCCCTTTGCAAGCCATGACCTCGCCCCTGAAACTGGCTGGTCTGACCAAGTCCTACGCCGGTATTCGCGTTGTCGATGGCCTTGATCTGGAACTCGAATCCGGCCGCTGCCACGGCTTGCTCGGCCCCAATGGCGCCGGCAAGACCACGACCTTGCGCCTGGCGTTGGGACTGATCGGCGCCGATGCCGGCACGGTCGATCTGCTCGGTTATCCGATGCCGGCCGAAGCCGCATTGGCCCGGCGCAAGGTTGGCGTGGTGCCGCAGATCGACAGCCTTGACCCGGATTTCACGGTGCGTGAAAACCTGCTGACTTACGGCCGCTATTTCGGCATGAAGGGACGCGAAATCGAGG
>CAZUSF010000320.1:0-3143 GCA_964623355.1 uncultured Thiobacillus sp.
TAAGTAACCAAAGTCACTGAGTTCATTGAGTTCGGCCATTAATCTGATGACGTTCCCATCGGGAGCAGAATCCTGATCCACTCAATTGGAGAATTAACATGAATACAAACGTCGGCGGTATTGATCGAATTTTGCGTATTGTTGTCGGTGCAGCTTTGCTGGGTGCCGCAGTAGCAGGCATCGGCTTGCCATGGACCTGGATCGGCGTGGTTCCCCTTGCCACTGGCCTGTTCAAGTTCTGTCCGTTCTATCCGCTGCTGGGCCTGAGCACCTGCCCGGTAAACAAGAACTGACCAGCGAAAAAAAAGCCACCCAAGGGGTGGCTTTTCAATTGAATTCAGATTGCTCAGATATACAAACAAATATCCGTTTCGCCGGCAAACTCGAAGAAAGTGGCAGCACCACCGTATTCAACGCCATCGATGAAGTCACTGTGTTCGAAACCAAACAATTCAACCGTCATCTGGCAGGCGATGAATTTGACTTCGGCTTCCTGACAAAGCTCGCGCAACTCAGGAATACTGGCTACGCCATTATTCTTGATGGTCTGCTTCATCAACACCGTTGCCACTGATTCATAACCTGGGACCAGGGATTGAATCGCATTGGGCATGTTCCAATTGATGCCGCGGAACCACTTCGGACCAAACGGCATTTTCATCGGCATACCCGGATTACCCAGGGGGCTTACCTTGAGACCAGAAAGATCCTTACGAAGCATCTGCAGGCCATAGAAGGTAAAGAAAATCTGGGTTTCATATCCCAAGGCGGCGGCTGTAGAAGCCAGGATGAACGGGGGATAAGCCCAGTCCAACGTGCCTTTGGTTGCAATGATCGCCATTTTCTTTTGATCGTCCATCAGATCACCTCTTCAAATCTTGTGATTTAAGACAAAGTCGAAACTGAGCAAGAAAAACTTACTTCTTCTTGATGAAGAAGGTGTATTCGCTGCCCGCTTCAGCAGAAGCCAGGAGCTCGTTACCGGTTTGCTTCGCGAATGCCGCAAAGTCCTTCACAGAGCCCGGATCCGTCGAAACAATTTTCAGGACTTGGCCACTGGTGCAATCATTCAAAGCTTTCTTGCAGCGGAGGATGGGCAGCGGACAGTTGAGACCGCGGGCGTCGAGTTCTTTATCAAAATCCATGATTGCTCCTTCACAAAATCAGCAAATACTAAAAAAAGACGGCGTAATTTACCCGTGTTACATAGGGATTGCAACGACGCACGACTCAGGGGGAAAAAAGTGGCGGGTTGACTCAACTAAGCATGGTAAGTGGTTTACCTGAGCGTGCCCAAGCCATGATGCCGCCAGAAAGATTGTGCATGTTATCGAAGCCTTTAGCTGCCATGAAAGCACATGCCTGGGCTGAACGGGCGCCGGAATTGCAGTAGATCACGACAGGCTTGTTTTGCGGAATATCTGCCGCACGCAGCGGCAGCAAGTGCAAGGGAATATGGATAGCACCATCAATCACACCGCGCGAAACCTCACCTTCCGTCCGTACGTCAATCAAATGAATCTGGTCTTTGCCAGCTTCGAGTGTTTCGACATCGAGCTCTTTGATGTTGTACATACCAAACATTGAGACTCCTCCGATAATGAATATTAGACTTTGCTAATCTACCAGATTTCCCCTTTTTTATCAAGCACATCTGCACCTTCGACGCGAAGGTTGAGCTAGCAAATTATTTCGTTCAAACAACGTCGATCGTATGGAATATTTCCGACTTCTCTCATTTGAAGGTTGATGAACCATCAAAAAATGCGGCCTTCCACCCGGTTAAAAAATTAAAGAATTTGCCTCTCTTGCACCTTGCTTGCGCAGCACCCCGAAACTTGATTAACAAGCAAGCTGGGCAAGTCTGTCAGGAAATGTATAATCCGCCGCCGCATTGTCGCTGCAGTAGCTCAGTTGGTAGAGCAACTGATTCGTAATCAGTAGGTCGGGGGTTCGATTCCTCTCTGCAGCACCATCAAATATCCAACAGTCGAAGACCTCCTCCGTGACCCATCCGCAGATGCTTTCCCTCCTTGAAGCCGACATGGCGGAGGTTGACAAGGTTATTCGCGAGCGTCTGTATTCCGATGTCACCTTGGTTAGACAAGTCTCCGAATACATTATCCATAGTGGCGGCAAGCGGCTTCGCCCGGCTCTAGTGGTCATGGCTGCCAAGGCCTTGGGATATCAAGGCGCGTTACACCACGAAATGGCTGCCGTCGTTGAATTCATTCATACCGCGACGCTGCTGCATGATGATGTGGTTGACGCGTCAGACTTACGCCGCGGCCGCGACACCGCCAATGCACTCTTCGGCAATGCAACCAGCGTTCTGGTAGGCGATTTTCTGTACTCACGCGCATTTCAAATGATGGTTTCGGCCAACAATATGCGCGTCATGGAAGTGCTTTCTGACGCGACCAACATCATCGCTGAAGGCGAGGTTTTGCAGTTAATGAACTGCAACGACCCGGATATCGACGAAGCGGCCTATTTGCGTGTCATTCGCTATAAAACCGCCAAACTTTTTGAAGCAGCCGGCCGCTTGGGCGCCATTGTCAACAACTCACCGCGAGACATTGAAGACGCTCTTGGTAATTACGGGATGCACTTGGGTACGGCCTTTCAGATCATCGATGACGTCCTCGATTATTCTGGCGACACCGACTTGATAGGTAAAAATGTGGGCGATGATCTGGCTGAGGGGAAACCGACCTTGCCGCTGCTGTTTGCCATGAAACATGGCACTCCGGATGAAGCTAGTGTCATTCGGAAGGCGATTGAGGAAGGCGACTCCAGTAATTTCCAGCAAATTCTTGAAATTGTGCGACGAACTGGCGCGCTGGATCATGCTCACCAACAGGCGGAAGCAGAATCAGTCCTGGCCAAAGCTGCATTATCTGCATTGCCGAGTAGCCAACACAAAGACGCTTTGCTAGAATTATCGGCCTTCGCAGTTACACGCGGATACTGATCTAGCAGTTCAACGCTTTCCGAAGCCTGAGTTTTTGCTGCCCTAAATCAGAAACAAGAAATTTCGCGGTTCCGCGATCACACCTAATCGGGGTGTAGCTTAGCCTGGTAGAGCGCCACGTTCGGGACGTGGAGGCCGGAGGTTCGAATCCTCTCACCCCGACCAATCA
>CAZUSF010000321.1:0-3142 GCA_964623355.1 uncultured Thiobacillus sp.
TCGCAGCATCGGGCTGGGTACGGTGGCCATCGCAGTCATCGCGATGTTGCTCGGGGTGGACCCGAACATCGTGTTGAACCTGGCCGGCGGTGTGAATCCGCCGACTGCGCAAACTCAAAGCGCACCGCCACCGCCGGCGGATGACGAAGCTGCGCGCTTTGTCAGTCATGTACTCGGCGATACCGAAGACACCTGGCGCATGCTGTTCGCCAAGTCCGGCAAAACCTACCAGGACCCCAAGCTGGTGCTGTTTTCAGGCTCTACCAATACCGCTTGCGGCCTTGGCCAGTCGGCTTCCGGACCGTTCTACTGTCCGGGCGACAGCAAGGTGTACATCGATCTGGTGTTCTTCAAGGAATTGGGCAGCCGCTTTGGCGCCCCGGGCGACTTCGCGCAGGCTTACGTGATCGGCCATGAAGTTGGCCATCATGTGCAGAACCTGCTCGGCATTTCCGATCAAGTCCAGGCGGAACGCCAGCGCAGCAATCCGACCCGCGCCAATCAGTTATCGGTGAAGCTGGAATTGCAGGCGGATTGTTTCGCCGGCGTCTGGGCGCATCACGCCGACCGCACGCGCCAGGTGCTGGAGGCGGGCGATATCGATGAAGGACTGAACGCCGCCAGCGCAATCGGTGACGACCGTTTGCAGAAACAATCGCAAGGCCATGTCGTGCCGGACAGCTTCACGCACGGCAGCTCGGCGCAGCGCGTGCGCTGGTTCAAGCGCGGCATTGAAAGTGGCGACCCCGCCGTGTGCAACACCTTCAAAACGGCACAGATTTGAAACGGGCGTGGCTGCCATATTGCTGGGCTGCGCCTGCCAGCCTGCTCGGCCTTCTGCTCGCCGCCACGCTGCTATTGGGTCGACTCACAGGTCGCAGCTCGAGGCGCGGCAAAGCGCGCTGGCACAGCGGTGTGCTGGAAGTCAGCGGGGGTTTTCCGGGTTGGTTGTTGTCGCGCCGATTACCCTTTTCCGGCCCGGCGGCGGCGATCACCCTCGGCCATGTCGTACTGGCACAATCCAGCGCGGCACTAGTGCAGACCCGACGCCATGAACGCGTGCATGTCGCGCAATACGAACGCTGGGGCGGCCTGTTTTTACTGGCCTATCCGCTCGCCAGCCTATGGGCCGGGCTGCGCGGCAAGCATCCCTACCGGGATAATGTGTTCGAAATTGAAGCTCGCCGTGAATGAGATAGCCGGGCTATCCCGGATGTTTCATAAATTCGCGTGATGATCGCGCCGGACCTTGTTTGCAATGGGAATTTCGCGAAGGAGCGGCGTAGTTATTCATACGCCCGACTGAGGGAAACTTACCAGTGCGGACAAGGAACCAGCGATGGCGCGCGAGCATTTATGAAATATCCGGGATAGGTCTTTAGACCCATACGCAGCCCCACATCAGCGCGCTAACATGGCAGCGCTCACCCTCTGGAACCACCATGCCCGCCCGCATCGCCTATCTGCCACGCAAACTGATCTCGACCGTGGGCGCCGGCTTTGCCCTGGCATTGGCGTTAATCATCGCGCTGATCTTTCTCGGCCTGCATCAACTGGCAGCGACCAATGCGCACCTTGAATCCATCGTGCAGGAAAACAGCATCAAAAGCCGGCTTGCCAACCAGATGCGCGACATCCTGCGCGACCGCGCGATCTCCATGCTGACCATCGTGGTCTCCGGCGATGCGTTCGAAAAAGACCAGGAGATGCTGCGTTTCTATGACTTTGGTTCGGCCTATCAACAAGTCCGCCTCGAACTCGAAGAACTCGCCATCCGACCGCGCGAAAAAGAAGTGCTCGAGAAGATCGACCGCCTTACCCGCGCCAACCAGCCGGTGATGGTGCGGACCGTCGATCTGGCGGTGGAGGGCTATACCTTTCTCGCTTTCGACGAGTTGCAGCGCGAAGGCATTCCATTGCAGCGTGAGCTGGTCAAGGAGCTGGATGCACTGACCCAGATTCAACGCGAAATGACTCAAATGGCGGCCGACAAGGCACGCGCCGATTACATCCGCACCCGCTTCCTGATGGTTACGCTGGGGGCCTTGGCAGTGTTGGCGGCGGGTCTGGTGGCAGTGACGGTGATCCGCCGCACGTCGCGGCTGGCAGCCAGCACCGAGCGTGAACGCACGAAATACCAGACCTTGTTCGAAACCAATACCGACGGCATCGTCATTCTCGATCGCAACGGGTTTTCCGACTGCAACCCGGCGACGCTGGAAATGTTTCGTATGAATCGGGTGGAAGATTTCCTGCACCGCCGGCCGGAAGATCTCGGTATCGAAAACCAGCCTTGCGGCACGCCGCCTTACCTTCTGGCTGACCGCCATATTCGTCAAGCGGTGGAACAAGGACACGCCTTTTTCCAGTGGACCGCGCGTCGACCGGATGGCAGCACATTCCCCGCCGAGATCGCGCTGCATGCGATGACGTTCGATGGCGAACCGGTGATCCAGGCCATCATGCGCGACATCTCGGTGCAGCAGGAGGCGGAGTCGGCATTGAAAGCGGCGCGCGACGCGGCCTTGCGGGCAAATGAAATGAAGTCGCAATTCGTCGCCAATGTCAGCCATGAAATCCGCACGCCGATGAATGGCATTCTGGGCATGACGCAACTGCTGCTGGGCAGCGATCTAAATCCACGCCAGCGCGACTATGCCGCGACCATCGCCCACTCGGCGGAGGCGTTGATGGGCGTGATCAACGACCTGCTCGATTTTTCCAAGATCGAAGCCGGCCACCTGAATATCGAAAGCATCGACTTCAACCTCAACAGCCTGCTGAAAGATGTGATCGACCTGTATGTGCCTCGCGCCGACGCAAAGCACCTCGCACTGCGCCTGGAGCGAGATGAAAATTTACCGGAATGGGTGCGCGGCGATCCGCTGCGGGTGCGCCAGATTCTGCTCAATCTGCTCGACAACGCGCTCAAGTTCACCGAACAGGGCGAGATTCGACTCAGCGTCACGCATACCGAAAACGCCCCGAATGAACTCCAGTTCAGCGTCATCGACAGCGGCATCGGCATGGACAGTGAAACCCAGAGTCGCATTTTCCAGGCCTTTGCCCAGGCCGACGGCTCGGTCAGCCGAAAATATGGCGGCACCGGACTCGGCCTCACCATCTGCCGCCAGCTGGCCGA
>CAZUSF010000322.1:0-3104 GCA_964623355.1 uncultured Thiobacillus sp.
GCAATGACCGGAACACTGAGTTGCACCGTGGCGGCGTTGGTTGCTTTTAACGCAGGCAATGCTGTGTACCAGATGGCGTAGCCTATGCCGGAAGCGAGTGCGCCTGACGCAATCGCGTACCAAAATCCGGCGCTATCAAGAGCGGCGCGGTCATACATGATCAGGCTCAAGGCTGCCGCGATGGGAACTGCTCGCAGAAAATTCCCCGCCGTAACCTTGGTGGGATCTCCCGCGCCCTTGCCGCGCAAAGAATAGATACCCCAAGCAACGCCTGCTCCCAACATCAATAGGGAATCCAGCAGGGGCGGTGCAGAAAGGCCCGGCAACAACAGCGCAACAAGGCCAACGAGGGCGAGCAGAAGGCCAACCAGCTGCAGCTTCCGCAGACGCTCTCCCGCCCAAATGCCATGGCCGATCATCGTCGCCTGAACAGCGCCAAAGAGCAGCAGCGCACCCGTTGCCGCAGGCAGGTTCACGTACGCAAAAGAAAAGCCAGCCGCGTAAGCAAATAATGCAAATGCCGATCGCCAGTTGCCGCTGCCGGTCTGAGCGCCACGCGTTATTCGCACAATCAGCCAAAGCATTAGCGCTCCGGAGATCAGTCTGATCGAGGTAAAGCTGGCTGCATCGATGCTGGTTTGTTTCAGGGCGACGCGACACAGAAGCGAATTGCTTGCAAATGCAACCATCGCCAGCGACGTCAATGCAGCTATCCGCAGATAAGACATACGTTCCTTCAGGTATCCGTTCAATCCAGTACTCGGGTTCGTAATGCTGGTGAAAGATCGCGATGACATCATGGCCCGGGGGCACTCGCTCCTTGTCCACTATGATCAATAGGAACCGGGTTGCGCATCGGTTGTCGTATTGGTGTTTCGCGCCAACGCGGGATATCGTAGCTGCCTTCTACTCAACAGACACAAGAAAGGATCTTCATGTCGCTACAAAAAACCCTCACCCTCGCGCTTGCCGCGCTTACCTTTACCCTCACTTCCGCCGCCCAGGCCAGCGGTTTGAAGCCGGAGGAAATGATCAAATATCGCAAAGCTTCCTATAACTTCATGGCCTGGAACATGGGCAAGATCAAGACCAGTCTGGAAGGCGATTTCGACAAGGCTGCGGTTGCGAATGCCGCCGGCGCGATTGCCGCTGTCGCTAATTCCGGCATGGGCGCCTTGTATGCGCCTGGCACGGACAAGAATATCGGCAACGAAAAGACCCGCTTGAAATCCGAGTTCTTCAAGGAACCGGAAAAAGTTCGCGAGATCGCCATGAACTTCAACAAGCAGGCCAACGAATTGGCCAAGGTTGCGGCCGGTGGCGACGCGATCGACATCCAGACGCAGTTCGCCAAGCTTGGCGATGCCTGCAAAGCCTGCCACGAACGCTATCGGGTCAAATAAGTCGAACGCCCCGCCTGCCGCCGCCGCTTACCAGTCTGGTGTAGTCACGGCGGGTGGAGGCGGAGGCGGTGCCGGTTCCAGCGCCAGAATGCCGGCCACCGTCAAAGCGGCAATACCTGACGCGAGCGCAAGTGCCGGCAAACCGGCGCGGCGCTCGTCACTTTTTTCTCCGCTTGCCGCGTCGGTTTCCTTCCATCCGGTCAGCATCGGCCGCACCAGATCGACTCGACGTTTGAACCGATAAAACAGGATCGCCGCCAGATGCAGGCCGACCAGTGCCAACAGCAGGTTGAAGCCAAGGTAATGCAGGCTGGTCAATTGATCGCTGAGTGATTTGTCCACCCAGGCGGAAAGCAGGCCGGAGAAGCTGATATCGTCATTCGCAAACAAACCGGTTGCCGCCATGCCCAGCGGCGTCAGCAACAACAGCAGCACCGACCAGCCACCCAGGGGATTGTGGCCGAGGCCTTTCCACTCGCCGCGCAGATAGGTACGCACCGCCGCCGGCCCGCGCAGAAATTCGACGAAGCGCGCATGCCGCGTGCCGACGAACCCCCACACCAGCCGAAACACGATCAGTCCGATGATGGTCAGACCGATGCGCTGATGCCATTCCATTTCACCGGCGCGCTGCGTCAGATACGCCGCCACCACCGCTAGCAGCAGCAACCAATGAAACAGGCGCAACGGCCAGTCCCAGACATAAACCCGATTACCCATGTTCTTTTCCCTTTCCACGTTGCAGGCATCGACGCTGGCATCCGTCGATGAGTTCCTGGACAGGGCACCGGCACCTTCACCCCGAAGAAGGGGGGAGGCAAAATATCTCGGAGGTATCCGAATTCGGGATGAAATCCTGACTGGTTTGGGAGGTTGTCGAAGCCCGTCGCTCAGCTCGAAGCTTACGTTGGATGTCGATCAGGAAAAGGCTTTATTCGGGAAATGACTTCACGACGACGGTGCTCACACCGCCGTCGGATCGAGACGGCTTAAACCAGTTCAAACAGAAACAGCGCGCCGAAGTGGAACACGATGAAAACAATTACGCCGTAGGCGACGGCCATGTTTTCGCTGCTTTCAAACAGTTTCTGCATCATTTGAGTAACTCCTTCAGAAAGAATTGATAAGGTGAGGTGGGTGACCTCATTCTGCCTTTGCACCTGGAATCGGCCTTGATAACTGTCAATTGGTCGAGTTGGTTGGAGACGTTGGTCAATTCAAGCGGCCTTAATGGCTGGTACCTTCCGATAGCTGGGTCTTGTTCCAGACGTTGTATTTGCCGACCGCGCGTTTCATCGGCAAGCGCTTGATTTCTTTCAGCGTCTGCGCGTCGTAGACGATCACCGAACCATCCATTTCCCAGATCGACACCAGCGCGTATTTGCCGTAGCGGTCGAATTCGACGTGCATCGAGGTCTTGCCGGGTTCCGGGCGCAGGGTTTGCACAATCTCCAGCTTCTGCTTGTCGATGACGTGCATGACGTCCTTGTTTGGACCGCTGAATACGTCGGCCCAGACATAGGGCGAGTTTTCATGTCCGCGCAGGAAGAAACCGGGGCCGAGGGTGGGAATGGTCTTGATGGTCTGCCAGGTTTTCATGTCGATGATGGTGAGCAAGCCGTCTTTCAGGTTCGGCGAGGCCATCACGCGGCGGGTTTTGCCTTCCGCATCCTGCCAGTTCCAGGTGATGCCGGAGCCCAG
>CAZUSF010000323.1:0-3099 GCA_964623355.1 uncultured Thiobacillus sp.
GGCCGACTTCCAGGCAGCCAAGATCGCTTGGCGAATGGCTTGTGTCGCGCCAACACCGGCCATTGAAGGCAGCATCCACAAATTCCTTGGTCTGTGTCTGTCCCTCTGCGCCGATCTTGCCGTAGCGAACGGTGAAGCCATAGCCCTCGACACAGATTTCCCAGAACTTTGAGGACTTGTCGCCCCTATACGAGTACCACCAGGGCGATGGAGAGCAGGGAGAGAGTTCGCATGATTAAGTCCTTGAATAATGGGATACAGAGGGGGGCAATAAACAGGCAAGCCCGCAATCAAGTAAACGGGTCTTCGCCCGGTTTTATTCCCGTGTTTCCAATGCTGCGTTGCAAGCTGGATTTCAAAATAAAACATCGGACAGGGAATAACTGGGGGTCTATCGATGTTTAGCACGGTGTGCCCCCGTTGATGGGGTCGCTGAATGGCGGCTGGGGCTATGCCCGCTGGGTCGGCAAAGACCTCAAACCCTACGGCAAGGATGCCAGCTTCGTCGCCGAATGCCATGGCTGCCATACGCCGGTGCAGGATGCCGGCTTTGTTCTCACCAAGCCGGCGAAGTTGCCGTAAGCGGTTGCCCCTTTGGATTTCGCTGCCTTAACAGCCGCCTTGGCTTGAGTGACCTTTATTACTCAGTCACTTAAGTCACTGAGTGGCGGTTGATGTCGTCCTACATTGGGGGCGCTTTCCCCCCACCCAACCCCAGGAGATTTGCCATGCGTAATATCAAAACCCTCACCTCAGCCCTGATCCTCGCCGCAACGGTTCTAACCGGTTGCAGCCAGACCCCGACCAAGCCAGCCGCTTCGCTTTACGACCGTCTCGGTGGCAAGGAAGCGATTACTGCCGTAGTGGACGACCTGTCCGCTAATGTGGCGGCAGACAGCCGCATCAACCAGCGATTCGCCAAGGCCAACATCAAGCAGTTCAAGGCCAACATGGTGGACCTGCTCTGCATGGGCAGCGGCGGACCCTGTGCTTACAAGGGTATGGACATGAAAACCATGCATACCGGCATGAAGATCAGCGATGCCGAGTTCGGCGCGATGGCGGAGAACGTCGTGAAAACCATGAACAAGTTCAGTGTGCCGGCGCAGGAACAGGGCGAAGTGATGGCCATGCTGGGCGGCATGAAGGGGGATATCGTCAACCGCTGAACAAGGTTACTTTTCACAACGATGGCCGGATTTCCGGCCATCGTTTTAGGTATCATCGCCGTGTCATTGGGGAGTAGTCGCCCTCCAACCCAGGAGGGGCTTGCGTCAACATACTTGGCCAGTCGGTCATGGCGTAAGCGGTTTCCAAACTTGGCAAGACCTTTGACCATATCGCCTCCGGATGGCCGGGGATGTGATGTGGTCATTCGTCCTCATTCCGGCCAGGGAGTTTTTATGGAAGCGTTCCTCATCTCTACCGGCATCGTCGCACTGGCTGAAATCGGCGACAAAACCCAGTTACTGGCCTTCATCCTGGCCGCCAAGTTTCGCAAGCCCATCCCGATCATCATCGGTATTCTCGTCGCCACCATTGCCAATCACGCCATGGCGGGTGCGCTCGGAACCTGGATCACATCGCTCCTGTCGCCGGAATCGCTGCGCTGGATCCTTGGCATCTCTTTCATTGCCATGGCGGCATGGACACTGATCCCGGACAAATTTGAAGAAAATGACGCCAAATTCGCAAGCCTGGGTGTTTTCGGCACCACGCTTGTCGCCTTTTTTCTGGCTGAGATGGGAGACAAAACCCAGGTCGCCACAGTCGCCTTGGCTGCGCAGTATCACGCACTGTTTGCAGTGGTTGCCGGCACCACGCTCGGCATGATGATCGCCAACGTGCCGGCAGTAGTCCTGGGTGACCGGATTGCAAACAAAGTGCCGGTGCGCTTGGTACATGCCATTGCTGCCGCGATTTTTGCGGTTCTGGGCGTGGCCACACTACTTGGTGCTGGGGAGCAGTTCGGCTTCTGAGCTGATTGGGTTTGCAGGCAGGCTGATAAGTAACTTTTCTCACTGAACGCCAAACCTGATTCGGGTTGAATCAAACCTTCAATCACAGTTTGGAGTTCAGATCATGCAAATCAGCCGCCACGTTGTTGCCACCGTTTTAGCCCTTGCCGCCAGCGGTTCCCATGCAGAAGGCTGGTCCCTGATGCCCGTCACCGATGCCGGCTTCAAGGCAGAACCGACTTTGGCCGTGATGGGGGGTATCCTGAATCCCGACGTTACCGGCGCAGATTCCGACACTGCCTTTGGTGCTGAGTTGTCATTCAACTGTATAGCGTTGCAGCCGCCGAGCGGCAAGATCCGCACTCAGATTTCCTGGACGCGCTATGACGATAGCGGACTGGAAATCAACAGCGTCGAATTGAACCCTCATTATGTGTGGAAGATCGGCAAGAACTTGGAAATGGGTGTCGGCCCGGGCATTGGTCATGTCTCCGGCAAGGCAGGCGCATTGGACGACAGCGTCTGGGCTATGCAGGCGGGAGCCAGCTTGCACTACCGCAGCGGCAACATGTTCCTGGGCGCTGAAGCGCGCTACCAGTTCACCGAAGACGATTTCGGTGGCAACGATCTGAACAACTATCGCGTCATGCTCAAGGTGGGTTACAACTTCTAAGGATTCGGCTCGATGCATCCGCGAGTCCGTTCGTGCCGAGCCTGTCAATGCACGCGCTCAAGTCGTTCGCCGGGCTTCCCAAGAACGATTTTGCCCCCACGGGGGACGGAGCGGATGGGCCGTTTTTGCGACCTGGGGGCACAGCTCACCATGAGCCTGCAACACGCTCAGGCCGAACGGCTATCGCGTTTAATCCGTGCCGGATCAACGTAGAACAATGGGGGAACATGGTTGAACAGCATGGTCATTTCATTCAATGATCGCTGTTGGTTTACTGCTGCTGCTCGTTGCAGCGTCGCAAAGCAGACATAGACTCGGATTAGCGGGACCGCATCCTCCGACTGCTCAGGCCGATCAGGCGACGCCCAAACCACCCACTTGGCCGTCACAAACGGGTCGGCTGCCGCCATGCCACCAAGCTGAAGCCGAACGGCGACAAACCGAGTAGACCAGCCAACTGGTAGGCCA
>CAZUSF010000324.1:0-1550 GCA_964623355.1 uncultured Thiobacillus sp.
AAACTCATATTCGATTACCCATGTTTTTGGCCCGTTTGGGCGAACCCTCAAGAAGAGCCCGTCTCCGTCCCCTAGCAGCCGATCGCGCTTCGGGTCGGGCTTTGCCGTTTCGCAAGACACAGATGCCAGCTTTCCCATGTTCGCTCCTTGGGTGGGATATTGGGTGGGGATTTTGGTGGGATTCTATGGGCCGTTTAAGGAACAATCAAGCCTACAACTCGACGAATAATCTTGTTTTTTCAATATGTTGCGTGCAAATCAGGACAAAATAGGAATCCATATGCGTTATTGGTTAATGAAATCCGAACCGCGACGGCAGCGTGGCTTGGTTCGGTGTGCGAAATTACCAAGCGCGAAATTTCATGCGCGATCAGATGCAGGTGGGGGATGGTGTGCTGTTCTATCACTCGACCTGCGCCGAACCCGGCATCGCCGGACTGGCGGAAGTGGCTACCCTGGCTTATCCGGATGCGACGCAATTCGATGCCGAGGGCAAGTATTTCGATCCCAAGGCCACCGCCGAAAACCCGCGCTGGTTCAACGTCGAGGTGAAATTCGTCAAGAAGACGCGTTTGATCCCGCTGTCCGAACTGCGCGATGCGCCCGAATTGGCGACCATGCGCATCCTGGCCAAGGGCAACCGGCTGTCGATCACGCCGGTCGATCCGGACGAGTGGAATTTCATCCAGCGCCAGTTTTAGTCGTCGCGGGTGGAACTCTTCCTCGCGTTCTACTTCGGCCTCGGCCTGGCCGCCGGCTTCATGGCCGGCTTGCTCGGCGTCGGCGGCGGCCTGCTGATGGTGCCGGCACTGAGTTGGGCGTTCGCACAGCAGGGTTTCACGCCGGACTACAACATTCATCTGGCGCTGGCCACTTCGCTGGCGGTGATCATCCCGACTTCGCTGTCCAGCCTGCGCACGCATCACGCGCATGGCGCGGTGGACTGGCTGACCGTGCGCCGCATTCTGCCCGGCATTCTGATCGGCACCCTGGCCGGCGGGCTGGCGGCCGCCAAGCTGCCTGACGCCGGGCTGAAAATCTTCTTTACCCTGTTCCTGTTTTACGCTGCGACGCAAATGCTGTTCGGCTTCAAACCGCCGGCGTCGCGCCAGATGCCGGGCAACGCCGGGATGACGCTGGCCGGCACCTTGATCGGTGTCATTTCGAGCTGGGTCGGCATCGGCGGCGGCACGCTGTCGGTGCCGTTTCTGACCTGGTGCAATGCCGGACTGCGACAGGCGATCGGAACCTCGTCGGCAATTGGCCTGCCGATCGCGCTGGGCGGCAGTATCGGATACATGGTTTCCGGACTGGCGATATCCGGCTTGCCTGCCGCCAGTATCGGTTTTGTCTATCTGCCGGCACTGCTGGCGATTGCACTGGGGAGTTGGCTGACCGCGCCATTCGGCGCGCGAGCAACGCACCGTCTTCCGGTACAGCGGGTGAAACGAATTTTCGCCGGCCTGCTCTATGTGCTGGCTGTACGAATGGCCTATAGCTTGTGGGCGGGATGAATGGAGAATCCCTATCTTCAATTAATCAAGGAGTTG
>CAZUSF010000324.1:1650-3091 GCA_964623355.1 uncultured Thiobacillus sp.
CTGAAATTCCCGGTACTGGATTTATACGGCGAGAACGATTTGCCGCATGTACTGACTTCAGCCAAGTCGCGCACCAAGGGCTTGAAGGCGCATGCCGCATCTACCCAGATCATGGCGCCGAAAGCAGACCATTTCTTCAATGGCAAAGATGCGTTGTTGCTTGAAACGGTGCGGAGTTATCTCGACAAGACGTTGTGACCAGATGCCGCGCCGGCGTCAGCAGGCGCGGCGGTTCAAACGATGTTGAGATGATCGAGGCCGGTCAGCAGGCCTTCCTTGTTGGCTTCCTTCAGATGCAGCTTGATCTTCAGGCGCAGATCGTTGAAGGAATCGGCATTACGCAGCGCATCCTCGGCGCTGACGATACCCACGCTATGCAGGTCGAACAGTGACTGATCGAAGGTCTGCATCCCCATGTCGCGTGAACGCGCCATGATGTCCTTGATTTCATCCAGGCTGCCTTTCATGATCAAGTCGCTGATCAGCGGCGAATTGAGCATGATTTCCACCGCCGGAATTCGCCCTTTCTTGTCGGTACGCGGCACCAGCCGCTGCGAAATGATCGCGCGCAGATTGAGCGACAGATCAAGCAGCAACTGTTCGCGACGTTCGCGGGAGAAGAAACTCAAAATCCGGTCGAGAGCCTGATTCGCATTGTTGGCGTGGATGGTGGACAGGCAAAGGTGGCCGGTCTCGGCATAGGCCATGGCGTAATGCATGGTTTCCTGGTCGCGGATTTCGCCGATCAGGATCACGTCCGGCGCCTGCCGCAGCGTATTTTTCAGCGCCGCTTCCCAGTCCAGCGTATCCATGCCGATTTCGCGCTGGGTAATGATGCACTGGCCATGTTCGTGGACGAACTCGATCGGATCCTCAACCGTAATGATGTGTTCCTGCGCATGCTGGTTGCGATGGCCGACCATCGCTGCCAGGGTGGTCGATTTGCCCGAGCCGGTCGAGCCGACGATGATCACCAGACCGCGCGGCATCATCGTGATGTCTTTCAGTCCGGGTGGCAGATGCAGATCTTCCAGCTTCGGGATGGTGGTGTTGATGTGGCGCATCACGACACCGGTGCGTCCCTGCTGCATGAACACATTGACCCGGAAACGACCTACTTCGGCTTTGTAAATGGCAAAGTTGGCTTCGTGAGTAGCGTCGAATTCGGCTTGCAGTTTCTCGTTCATCAACACTTTGGCGAACGAAGCGCTGTCGCTGCTGGTCAGCGATTGCTTGCTGATCGGGCTGACCTTGCCATTAAGCTTGATTGCCGGCGGGAAGCCGGCAGTGAGAAAAAGGTCGGACGCATTGCGCACAACCATGAAACGCAACCATTCGTAGACTTGGGTCAGATGGTCCATGGCATCAGCTCCAGCTAGGGGCTGTCCATGGATAACCTGGACAATTATGGGTGTGCTGGCGGGATGCGATGCAAGGCGCC
>CAZUSF010000325.1:0-3089 GCA_964623355.1 uncultured Thiobacillus sp.
ACCGGATCAGCCAGACCGAGTACGTCAACATCAGCATGCGCGTGGCGCTGGTCAAACTGAGCAAGTTCATCCTGCTGGTACTGGCCTTTTTGCTGGCGTTGAACATGGTCGGCATCGACCTCACCGCGCTGGCGGTATTCGGCGGCGCGCTCGGCGTCGGCCTCGGCTTCGGCCTGCAGCGCATCGCCAGCAACTTCATCAGCGGCTTCATCGTGCTGTTCGACCGTTCCATCAAGCCGGGCGATGTCATCACCATCGACAACACCTTTGGCTGGGTACAGGAACTGCATGCCCGCTATGTCGTGGTGCGCGACCGCGACGGCGTCGATCGCTTGATTCCAAACGAAACGCTGATCACCACTGAAGTAATCAACTGGAGCTACACCGACCGCAACGTGCGCCTGAAGATTCCGGTCTCGATCAGCTACGACAACGACCCGGAACAGGCGATGCAGATTCTGCTCGCCTGCGCAAATGCAAATTCACGCGTACTGGCAGACCCCGCGCCCGCCGCCCGCCTGATGAATTTCGGCGACAACGGCATCGAACTCGAATTGCGGGTCTGGATCCGGGACCCGGAAGCCGGACTGGCCAACGTGCGATCCGACATCAACATCGCGATCTGGCGCGCCTTCAAGGTCGCCGGCATCGTCATCCCCTACCCGCAACGCGATCTGCATCTGGTCAGCGGCATGCCGGCCGACATACAACCAATGGAAGGATGAATCCCGCAGGAAACGGCTCGCCTTGCTCGGGTAATAAGCGTCATGCCCGCGAAGGCGGGCATCCAGGGAGTTACACAAAACTGGATTCCCGCCTTCGCGGGAATGACGGGCTTGGGCTTGGGACGAATATTGGGGATCGCTGATTTACGCGTCACCCCGACGAAGGCCGGAGCCCAAGTGCTTGTGTGATGTCAATGGATTCCGGCCTGGCCCTCACCCCGGAAGAGGTAGTTCCCAATTCCGCAAAACCATCTACGCGCTCATCTCCGGCTTGCCCGGTCGTACCAATGTTGATACATTCCACTCATGAATCCCATCCTTGATGTTCGCCTCTTCCGCACCTATGCCGGCACCGAGACGGTCAGGGAGTGGCTGAAGGCGACGGCATCTGGGAAGTACCCGACCTCGACCTAGCGCGATCGCTTGAAGCAGTTGAGAAGGAGATGAACGTGAGCAAGAAAAACATCGGCAGCAACTTCGACGACTTCCTGAATGAAGAGGCCACGCTTGACGGAGCCACCGCCGTGGCGCTCAAGCGGGTGATTGCCTGGCAGATCGGAGAAGAAATGAAAGCGCAGCAATTGACGAAAACCGAATTGGCCAAGCGCATGCACACCAGCCGTGCGGCCTTGAATCGTCTGCTGGACGAGTCAGACCCCAGCCTGACCCTGACCACCCTGGCCAGCGCCGCCGCTGCCTTGGGAAAAACAGTCAACATCCAATTCGCGCCAGCGTGAACGGAGCGCGCGGGCTCCGAACTGCATGGCTAAGAAGGTAATTCATGCCACATGACGTCAGTCTGATCGCCACCATTGCCGCCGGCTTCGGTCTGGCGATGATCTTCGGTTACGTCGCTGCCCGTCTGCACATGCCGCCGCTGGTCGGCTATCTGCTGGCCGGCATCATGATCGGACCGGCAACGCCCGGCTTCGTCGCCGATGTCGGACTGGCCGGGCAATTGGCGGAAATCGGCGTGATGCTGTTGATGTTCGGCGTCGGCCTGCATTTCTCGCTGGACGATCTGCTGGCGGTCCGGCGCATCGCTGTGCCGGGCGCCATCGTGCAGATTTCGGTCGCGGTCCTGCTGGGCATGGGCACGGCCATGTTCTGGGGCTGGAGTATCGGCGCCTCGCTGGTGTTCGGTCTCAGCCTTTCCGTGGCCAGCACGGTGGTCCTGCTCAGGGCGCTGGAGGCGAAGGGGCTGCTCGATTCGATCAACGGTCGCATCGCCGTCGGCTGGCTGATCGTCGAGGATCTGGTGATGGTGCTGGTGCTGGTGTTGCTGCCGGCGCTGGCGGGGGTGCTGGGAGCTGCCGATGCGGGCGCTCAAGCCGATGCTGCAACGCAATCCGCTGGCGGCATCTGGGCGGCGATGGGCATCACCCTGGCGAAGGTCGCCGCCTTCATCGCGTTCATGTTGATCGTCGGGCGCCGCGTGCTGCCGAAACTGCTCTGGCTGGTGGCCCGCACCGGCTCGCGCGAGTTGTTCACGCTGAGCGTGGTGGCGGCGGCGCTGGGCGTCGCGTTCGGCGCCGCCAAATTGTTCGATGTGTCATTCGCCCTGGGCGCATTCTTTGCCGGCATGATGATGCGCGAATCCGAGTTCAGCCATCGCGCCGCCGACGAATCCCTGCCGTTGCGCGATGCGTTTGCGGTGCTGTTTTTCGTTTCGGTCGGCATGCTGTTCGATCCCACCGTGGTACTGGAGCAGCCGTTCAAGCTGCTGGCGGTGATCGCAATCATCATGGTCGGCAAGACCATCGCGGCGATCGTGCTGGTGCTGTTGTTCCGCTACCCGTTGAACACCGCGCTGACGGTCGGCACCAGTCTGGCGCAGATCGGCGAGTTCTCTTTCATCCTGGCGTCGCTGGGCGTTTCCCTGGGATTGATGCCGGTCGAGGGCCAAAGCCTGATCCTCGCCGGCGCGCTGATTTCGATCGCCGCCAATTCGGCGTTGTTCGCGGCCAACGAGCCGATGCTGAAATGGGTGCGCAAACGCTCGGCGCTGGCCCGGCAACTCGACCAGCGCGACGATCCCCTGGCGCAATTGCCGATGACCACCGACCAGTCTGTGCTCAGCGGACAAGTGGTCCTGGTCGGCTATGGCCGGGTCGGTCGACGCATCGGCCTGGCGTTGAAGGCGCAGAAGATTCCCTTTGTCGTCGCCGAGCAGAACCGCGAGATCGTCGATGCCTTGCGCAAGGAGGGCATACCGGCGGTCAGCGGCGACGTGGCCACGCCGGAAGTCCTGATTCAGGCCCATGTCACCCGTGCCGCCATGCTGGTCATCGCCATTCCGGACACGGTGAATGTGCGCAAGATGGTGGAAATCGCCAGAACCCTGAATCCGACCATTTCCGTCGT
>CAZUSF010000326.1:0-3054 GCA_964623355.1 uncultured Thiobacillus sp.
CAACAGCGCACACTTGACCGGGAAGGTTCCGGCGAATCCATCCATTGCGCGCAACAGCTGCCCGACTTCTGCCGGGTCGGTGATGGCGGCATGATGCGTTTCCTTGGGCGCGGGTAAAGCGCCGCGCAAGTCTGGGCATGGGTCACGTTCGGCCCGTCCGGTCGCGATGGCATAGCGGATTATCTGGCTGATCTCGCTCTTGATCTTGTGGGCGGTGTAGCGTGCGCCGCGCCCGTCGATTCTGCGCATAACGGCAAGAACATCCGGCGCAGTGATGTCCGTGACGGGTTTCGCGCCGATCCACGGGAGAGCATCTTTCTCAAGTCTGGCTTGAGACTTGGTAATCTGTGCAGGCTCAACCACACCTCTCCTTGAGGACAGCCATTCAAGACAGATTGCCTTGAAGCTGTTCGCAGCCGCTTCAGCGCCAGCAGCTTTAACGGACTTGCGATGCTCGCCTGGGTCGATACCTTTTGACAGCATCCGCGCCGCTTCATCGCGCGCTGATCGTGCAGCCGAAGCGGTTACGGTTGGATAGTCGCCAAGGGAAAGCATGTTTCTTGCCCCCGAAATTGGACGGTCATATTGCCAGCGCCATTTTCTTTGACCGTCTGGCATCACCAGCAAAAACAGCCCACCACCGTCACCAATTCGGTATTGCTTGGCCGCCGGCTTGGCGTTTCTGAATACGGTTTCGGCCTTCTGTGCGGTCAGCTTGGGCATGGTGCTTGTCCTGAAGGAATACGGTTTTAGGAATACGGCGCTTTCGTATTGTGCCTGTATTCCTTCTCGTATTCCCAAGGAGCACGGATGCCAGCGGACTTAGCTGGAACGTCTCGGACAAGATATAAAAGAAAAAAGCCCCTGAAAACAGGGGCTTATGAACTTTCTTGAACTACTTTGGACTACTTAATGGTGCCCCGAGCCAGACTCGAACTGGCACGCCTTGCGGCGCGGGATTTTGAATCCCGTGCGTCTACCGATTCCGCCATCGGGGCTGGAATGGGCGGCGATTATGGCTGAAGGGACGGGTTCTGGGCAACGTATAATCCGCGGCCTTATGAAAACCAGTGATTTCGATTATGAGTTGCCCGATGCGCTGATCGCGCGCTATCCGCTGGCGCGGCGGGATGCCAGCCGGCTATTGCATATCGATTCGCCGCATGCGGTTTATGCCGATCGCTTGTTCGCCGAGTTGCCGTGTTTCTTTCGCCCCGGCGATTTGCTGGTGTTCAACGATACCCGGGTGATCAAGGCGCGCCTGTATGGCGAAAAAGCCACAGGCGGCAAGATCGAGGCGTTGGTAGAGCGGGTGCTGGGTGAGCATGAGGCGCTGTTGTTCATGCGCGCCAGCAAGTCGCCCAAACCGGGGGCGGAGATTCGTTTTGCCGATGCGATTCCGGCGCGAGTGACCGGGCGCGAGGGCGATCTGTTTCGGGTTGCCTTCGACCCGGCGCATACCGTTCTGGAATGGCTTGATCTGTATGGCGCGATGCCGCTGCCACCGTATATCGACCGGGCTGCCGAAGGCGACGATGACACCCGCTACCAGACGGTTTATGCCTGCAATCCCGGCGCCGTGGCGGCACCGACGGCAGGCCTGCATTTCGATGAGGCCATGCTGGCGACTTTGCGTGCGCAAGGCGTTGAAACGGCGTTTGTCACCCTGCATGTCGGCGCCGGCACCTTCCAGCCGGTGCGCGTCGAAGCGATTGCCGAGCATGTGATGCATACCGAGCGTTATGCGATTCCCGAGGTGACGCGGGCGGCAATCCAGGCGGCGCAACAGCGCGGCGGTCGCATCTGCGCGGTGGGTACCACCAGCCTGCGCGCGCTCGAATCCGCCGCCCGTTCCGGCACCTTGCAGGCCGGCGAAGGCGAGACCGATCTGTTCATCACACCGGGCTATCGTTTCAACGTAGTTGAGCGCTTGCTGACCAACTTCCATTTGCCGAAATCGACCTTGCTGATGCTGGTCTCGGCGTTCGGCGGCAGTGAACTGCTGCGCCAGGCGTATGCACATGCCGTGGCCGAGCAATACCGCTTTTTCAGCTATGGCGATGCGATGCTGATTGAACGGCTGGATTGACAACACAATTCATCCATTTTCCCGGTTGGTACAAAAATGGCTGTCAATTCAATGGGTTTTCTAATATAGTGCGCGCCGTTGTGCAATGCAGTAGTTGGCTTCGCGATCGCCTGATCGTTGTTCTATCTAGCCCACGGGACTGTTTTCACAGCCCCATCGTCCCCGACCTCACCTGATCCTTTCCACAGAATTTGCTTCTGTCGATTCGGCTTCGCGGCATTCGGTTGGCGCCGATGTTTCGCGAGAATCGACGTGGCCGAAAATTGTCGGCCTGAGCGTTTCTGTTTTCGTCCCCCGACGGGACGTTTTGTCCTTTGCTTGCCCCGAAAAGGCCGGCAGGGACAGGTATCGAAAGGATTTACATGAGTTTCGCTGATCTGGGTCTCAACCCCATCGTTTTGAAGTGTCTGGAAACCACCGGCTACACCGAGCCGACGCAAGTCCAGATGGAAGCCGTGCCCGCCGCGCTGGCCGGTTCCGACCTGCTGGTCTCCAGCCACACCGGCAGCGGCAAGACCGCAGCCTTCCTGCTGCCCAGCCTGCACAAACTGGCTGAGCCGTCCCAGTTGCCCGGCGTTGGCCCGCGTTTGTTGGTGTTGTGCCCGACCCGCGAACTGGCGTTGCAAGTACAAAAACAGGCTGCCATCTACGGCGCCGGCATCAAGAAATTGCGTACCGTCTGTCTGGTCGGCGGCGCGCCGTTCGGCCCGCAGTTCCAGGCCATGCGCTACAACCCGGAAGTGATGATCGCCACCCCCGGCCGTCTGATCGACCATATCGAACGCGGCCGTATCGACTTCTCGCGCCTGGAAGTGCTGGTGCTCGACGAAGCCGACCGCATGCTGGACATGGGCTTCATCGAAGACATCGAGCACATCGTGTCGAAGACCCCGGAATCGCGTCAGACCCTGTTGTTCTCGGCCACGCTGGACGGCATGGTAGGCAAGCTGGCGATGAACATGACC
>CAZUSF010000327.1:0-3005 GCA_964623355.1 uncultured Thiobacillus sp.
GTCAGCCGCGCCCGCACCAGGGCATTTTTGAGCAGCGCCTGGCTGCGCCCGTCGGACTCCTGGTGGGTGAACAACAGCAGGGTCAGCCAGCGATAGAGCTGGTCGTGGCCGAGCATCAGCAAGGCATGGCCGATCGAACGGACTGGATAGCGTAATCCCACCCCGACTGAATTGATGAAGCGCAACATCTTCAGGGAAAGGCCGGGGTCCAGCTTGAACTGCGCCTCGATGCCGGGGAATTCGGCGTGACTCATGACCAGATTCAGCAGTTTGATGATGCGCAGCCGACTGGTATCGATGCCGCGCGCACGCGCAAGCCCGGGCTGGGCGAAGAAATAGCCCTGGAACAGGTCGAATGAAAGCTTGCGGCAAGCGGAGAAGGTTTCCTCGTTTTCCACATTCATGGCAATCAGGCGCGGCCCCTGAATGCTCTGGATACGCACAAGCTTGTCGGTCAGCTTCATCAGATCATTGCCGCCGGCATCAAAGCGCAGGTATTTGCTCTGCATCGCCAGCGGGATCATGCCGGGCATCAAGGCGGCTTCATCCAGCGCCAGCGCGTATCCCTCACGCGCCAAAGCCTGGCAACGGGCCAGCAGGGCGGGAGTGGGGTTCTGCGGATGTACGGCGAGGATGGCGCTTTCGCGCGGCAGTTTGTCCAGTAGCGGGTTATCCAGGGTCTCAGAATTGACCTTCAGCAAGGTCAGTCTGCGATTCAATGCCTGCTGATATTCGAGATCGATGACGCTGACCAGCAATGCTTCGTCCTGTATCTGGCGCAAGCTGGTCGCACCCGGCAAGACCGGCAACGGGCCAGCCTGATTCACCTTGAGTTCATAGCCGATGATGCTGAACGCGTTATCCAGCAAGGGCTGACGCGTAATGAATCGCGGCATGCTGAAGTCTGCGACCTCAGCGTTCACCGGATTCGATGCGCGTTGGCGCAACGGTTGCATCAAGGGTGCGGTCAGTATTGAGGGCGACATCCTGGATTTCCTTTTCAAGCCGTCTTCTTGGCCCGCTGCCTGGGATGGGTGCTGGCGGGTGTATGGTTCTTGCTCGGCATGACGATGCGCACGCGCCCGTCACATAAGGCTGCTGACAAATCGTCGCTACCCATCGACAGAGCGCGTCCCTTTTCGCGGTTGGTCATCAGGTACAAGCTTTTGTGCGGACTGATCCAGGTCACTTTAAGCGGCGTCGAACTACCGTCCAGCTCACGAAATTCCATCCGGGTACCACACGTCAATGCAGCCAACGCCAAGGCTGCCTGAGCTTTGCTGATTTTTTTCTCCCGCCTTGGCGGGATGTTCTGCACGATGGGTTGCGGTGCTTCCGGAATGGGGGTCAGCACCACCGGATCAGGCGAGGGGGGCGTTTCAACGGGGGCTTTTGCGGTTGCTTCTACGGCTGCTTCAGGCGGCTCCTCAGGCGAAACCAGAATGGCCTCATTGGATGGCAACGCGGTCTCCGCTTTGATTTGGCGGCGCAACGCTTCACCGCGCACCGCCGCCATGGCGTACTCGATCACTTCATTGGCGGGCACCAACTCGCTTACGTCTGTTTTGTTCACTACTGCCTGGTCGACACACGCTGCTTTATCCGAAAGCTCATTTGTAAGCTCATACGACAACTCGTTAGACGGAATGGAGCGAACGGCTTCTGGCACGACCGCCAGGCCAAGCATCGGGCGCAAATGTTGGGCCAGATCGCGGTAAATCAGACCCACGCGATCCGGGAAAAACTTGCGCAGACTACGGATCACCTGCGATTTTGCATCATGCCGCCAAGGCTGATCTCGTATCGCCTCGGAGACAGCGGCTTCAATCAGTTTCGGGCTCAAAGGCATGTCATTCGGCTTGATTGTGTCGGCGCCAAGCAAGATGCCGAAACACTGGGTCAAATCATTCATCGAGAGCCAACTCGCATTCTGGATTGCCTCGGCAAGCATGCCCGGTTCGAGTGAATCATCGAGCAGATCATGCTGCACGACCTCCAGTTGGCTGGCGTCGAAATCGAGCTGGAAGGCGGTCATCACCGTCGGCTTGTACTCGCAGGCGCGGACATAGCGATACTCGAAGTGCCCAAGGAAGTCTTTGACCATCCGTTCTCTATGTGCCCGGGCAAATTCGGCCGCATTCAGCATGACTTCGCATTCGCCATGCGTCAGCGCCTGCGCGCTGTTGGAAAAAAGCAGTTCCTCTGCCTGACGCAGTGCATCTGACAATACGCCAGTAAGCCGCTGACCGGCGATTTCGCCGCACTCGCGCAGTGTCGATGGCAAAGCAGCCCAGGCATCCCGTGTAGCGGGATCTGAACGGCTGACGCGCGCTGGCGATCTATTTGCCAAGACCATGACCCTTTCCTTTTGCCCGATTCGATCCGAGCCACAATTCCCGCAAACCATATGGCCTGGAATCTCCGTTATAGGAGAAATCCGCGGGGCATCGCGAAGAGGGAAGACAAGAAAAGGGCAGCCGAACGGCTCCACCTTGACCTGGAAATCCCGCTGTCATGGGGCTTGAGCCCTTTAGACCGGTGACTTTGCGTCCTCATCTTTCGATGAGTTTGCCCTTTGCAGGTGGGCAACAAATTGAGTTGCCGGATAATTTAACGGACAGCCGTTAAAAAACTTTAAACAAAATTTTTATCGGTGTGGACGCCATCCAATTCGTCACGCGTTTCTGCCGCCGCAAAGCAGGGAACTGTCAACGCCAGGCGGCCAGCACGCTTTCCAGTTCAGCTTCGCGCACCGGCAGAGTCAACGCGGCATCGATGCGGAAACGCGCACGCACGCGATCCAGCACGTGCTCATGCGCCGATTCATATAACACCAGCACTTTCACATCCTTGTGCGATTGCGCGGTCGCCAAAAGGGATTCGAGATTGCTGACCCGATCCCGGAAGTCAGGCTGGAAGTAGAAATCCGCCACGATGACAGCAGGTTTTTCCTTGCGCATCAGGCTGATCGCCTTGCGCACCGAGAACTCGGTCAGCACGCGATA
>CAZUSF010000328.1:0-2236 GCA_964623355.1 uncultured Thiobacillus sp.
CGGTGAACCGGCAGCAGCAGAAACGCCCGCTGCTGGCGTGCAGCAAGCAAGTGACGCCACCGATAAAACTGGCAACATTGCTACCACCAGTGGATTCGCGGTGCGGGTCGTGGAAACCGCTCAATCCGGCGGCGACCACCGATTCGATGTCGATAAAGCTATTCCTGATCAGGTATTCTCGTCATCTAATGCCTCTATCAACTACACCGTGCCGGTGGACGCCTTCGTACACACCGACAGCGGAGCGCAGGTGACCTTGGCAGCGGTCATGGTGGATGGTTCAGCCTTGCCAACCTGGCTATCGTTTGACGCCAACAAAGGCGAATTCACCGGCACTGCGCCAGCCGGCTTTGAGGGCGCGTTGATCGTCAAGATCATCGCGCGTGACGACGATGGCCGCCAAGCGGAAACGACGTTGACCATTCGTGTTGGCGAAAAAGCGGACTCGCTCACCCAGAAAGGCAAGCCGGCTTTCTCCGCACAGTTGAAAGCGCAAGGCGTCTTCGCTTGGAAAGCCGAACGCGATAACTTGATCAAACATGCGCGCGATGCCGGCCTGAAAGCTAGGGCCGATGGCCTAAAAGCTGAAAACGGTAAAATGGCTAAAGGAGATACACCTATACCCCCCGAAAAAGTGAAGGCCAGCAAAGTTGCCTAAAGTTCAAACCCAAGCTAGCAGGTTAGGTTCTAGACGTCTCACGGAAAGCATCAATGTCATTTTCAGAAGGCGACTGCACCAGTCAACGCGGTTTGAAGGCACTTGTGCAGTCGGCTCCTAACAACACAATATCAGGATTCGTCTACGCTCAATACCCGTATGCACTAAAGCGAGGTGAGCATGGCGACCGACACTCCACCGATTGCCGAGCACGGCGTAACCACCCTGCCAGAACAGGCATGGGAGCGTGCGCGCCATCGTGCGAAAAACATCGGGCCGTTGACACAGTGGCGGCCCTTCGAGGTGCTGGCCCTAGCCGTACAGATGCAGGTGCTGGAAGCGGCGGCCACCGCCATCGCCCTGATCAAGTCGAGAACGTTGTTTCCTCGCAGCGCTTTACCAATAGCTTGCCCGAGAAAACGCCAAAACCTAAACCCATCAACCACTGGCAACGGGCGACCTAGGCCATCGACGAGGCTATCATCGAAGCCCGGCACAATCCGGATACCACACGCTCGCTGTTCGCGCTGGCGTCCTGCGAACAGCGTGACCCCGAATCGCTAGAGCACCTGCGCCTCACTTTCGCCAAAGAGTAGATTCCGCTTGAGCTTCTGTCACATTACAAGCCTGATAGACCCTTTGCATGTCTTAGACTGAATGACGGGTTAAGTGACAGATTTTGACGGCCAGAACTTTCTGTCGTTCAGCCAGGGGCGACAACGAACGGCAGCTCTTCCATCTACGAATGCGAACTACAACTCGGGATTTGTCCGCCCACCACCATCAGCCAACCTCTTGGAACCCCTTCGCCTCAAACACGGGCCGCAGATCTTTTAGCGCGTTGTTCGGGACTGCTACCCATAATAGATCTCGGGCGCGAGTGGATGCGACGTACCCGATGCGCCCGACTTCCGTGCCTACGCCTGCGAGCAGTTCCTCGGCGTGGTCCTTGATGATCATGTAGAGGACGGCATCCAGGCTTTCTCCCTTTGCCTGGTGTACGGTGTCGATTCGCAGTGAGGCCGCCTCGTCATCGGCCAAATCCTTGGCACTCAACAGAGCAGCATTTGGCAAGCCGGTCTTCTTCAACTTGAGGCCGATGTTAGCGGCCGGCGTTAGTCCAAACTCCGTCTGGAGCTTGCCGAGCAAAATCTTGATGTTGACCACGAACTGCGGATGCCATTGCGTGTCAGCGATCAGGGAGGCAGATGGCAACCCGGCTTTCGGATCACGCGTGAAGGCCCAAATCTCGCGCCGCAACGCGCGTGCTTCCGAAAACCTGGCCGATGAGGTTCCCGGCTGAGTGACGTAGTTCACGAGGCCATGCGGCGGCTTGTCCAGCAATGCAGCGACGCCAATGGCCACGCGCTGGAAAGCACTCCGGAAGTCCTTTTTGTGATCACGCAGCACGGCGGCCGCCGCAAAGACCTTCACCGTACCTTGCCCAGCAGGCGCCGCGTCGCCGCGTACCTTCTCGGCCAAGCCGCGAGCACAGCTCAACGCTTGGCTTCGGCACCCGCGACCGCTAGCGCATTCTGAAAAGCAGTGATCAGCTGGGCATGCTGACCACGCTTAAAC
>CAZUSF010000328.1:2333-2998 GCA_964623355.1 uncultured Thiobacillus sp.
TCGGCAACGTCATCGCGCCCGCACAGCCCATTGGCGAGGCTGACGATCTGGGGCACCGACCGAAAATTGCGCTTCAAGGAATACGGCAGCACGTCTAGGCGCTGGTGGTACTCACCCAAGAACTTGCCTTCTGCGCCCGCGAGGTCGTAGATGCCCTGGTTGGGGTGGGAGATGATGGCAAAAGTTCTTCTTCGCCTTATCTGCTCTGCGATTGAACCGTCTGCCATCAGAACTCTTTCCCCGTTATGTACACAGCTATGTACGCATTCCCGAATGTGCTCATAGCTGGTGCACATCAGCCTCTTTGCCTTCGCTGGCAGCCCCGAGGGCAGCCAGCAGACCAGGCTCTAACATAACAAATGCTCTCAAGAGCACCTTATATCCGTTAGAATGCCCTTGAAGGCTTTTTATTTTGACTCTTTCCCCGCCAGCATGGTATCTGTTGGGGAGTACCCTTTTTCATCGGTGACCCATGAGCGCCCGCAACAAGCTGCTGACCGCACCGCCCTACGCCGTAGAACAGACGCTCAAGCGGCTGGGCGCGAACCTGCGCACAGCACGCCTGCGTCGGAACCTGACGATTGACGACATGGCGGAGAAGATCGGCACCGGCGAGCGCGCCGTCGCCGACGCCGAAAAGGGAAAGCCCTCAACCAGCATCGCCG
>CAZUSF010000329.1:0-2983 GCA_964623355.1 uncultured Thiobacillus sp.
CCGCCGGCGGCTGTGCCTTCGACGGCGCGCAGATCGCGCTGCTGCCGATCGCCGATGTCGCGCATATCGTGCATGGCCCGATCGCCTGCGCCGGTTCGTCGTGGGACAACCGCGGCACCCGCTCCAGCGGCCCGACGCTGTACAAGATCGGCATGACCACCGACCTGACCGAACAGGACGTGATCATGGGACGCGGCGAGAAACGCCTGTTCCACGCCATCAAACAAGCCATCGACAGCCACGCACCGGCCGCTGTGTTCGTCTACAACACCTGTGTGCCGGCGTTGACCGGCGACGACGTGGAATCGGTCTGCAAAGCCGCCGCCGAACGCTGGGGCACGCCAGTGGTGCCGGTCGATTGTGCCGGTTTCTACGGCACCAAGAACCTGGGCAACCGCATCGCCGGCGAATCGATGTTCAAGTACGTCATCGGCACCCGCGAACCCGACCCGGTACCGCCCGAATCCGAACGTCCCGGCATCACCGTGCATGACGTCAACCTGATCGGCGAATACAACATCGCCGGCGAGTTCTGGCATGTGCTGCCGTTGTTCGACGAACTCGGCCTGCGCATCCTGGGCTCGCTGTCCGGCGATGCGCGCTTCCATGAAGTGCAGACCATGCACCGCGCCGAAGTCAGCATGGTGGTCTGCGCCAAGGCCTTGCTGAATGTGGCGCGCAAGCTGGAAACCCAGTTCAGGGTGCCGTTCTTCGAGGGCAGTTTCTACGGCGTCACCGACACTTCGCAGGCCTTCCGCGACTTCGCCCGCATCATCGATGATCCCGCGTTGACCGAGCGTACCGAAGCTTTGATCGCCCGCGAAGAAGCCAAAATACACGCCGCGCTGGAGCCCTGGCGTCAACGTCTGCGCGGCAAGCGCGTGCTGCTCTACACCGGCGGCGTCAAATCCTGGTCCATCGTCTCGGCGTTGCAGGATCTGGGCATGGACGTGGTCGCCACCGGCACCAACAAATCCACCGAGGAAGACAAGGCGCGCATCCGCGAGATCATGGGCGAGAAGACCAAGATGATCACCGACGGCAGCCCGAAAGCCCTGCTCGGCGTGGTCAAGGAATATCAGGCCGACATCCTGATCGCCGGCGGCCGCAACATGTACACCGCGCTGAAGGCGCGCATCCCGTTCCTCGACATCAACCAGGAACGCGAATTCGGCTACGAGGGCTACACCGGCATGCTGGAACTGGCGCGGCAACTGGCGCTGACCATTCAGAGCCCGGTCTGGCAAGCGGTGCGCAAACCGGCGCCGTGGCAGAAGAGCGAAGTGCCGGGCGTGGAGATGGCTATTTAAAAGGGAGGAATGCGGGCCATCGCGGTCAGAAACCATCCAGCGCACGATCAAGTTCAGGCGGTATCTCAGGACGCCCTCGCTTGTTCAAAGCTGTTCCGGTTACCACAGCGCTCAGCATGAGTTGATTGTCTGGCAGCCGATGGATGCTTTGGTTGAACTGGAACCTGAGCCGTCCCTTGCGCGTCAGCAAGGTCTGTACAACAAACTTATCACCGCTCACCAATGAGGATTTGAAATCAGCCTCGATCCGGACGACCACCAGGCTGATTCCCTGGCGCGCCATGTCGCCAAAGTTGATCCCGATACGCCTGAGATACTCGTGCCGTGCATGTTCCAGATAGTTGAGGTAGACCGCGTTATTGACCACATGAGCCATATCGCACTCGTAGTCACGAACCTCAAAATGAAGGGAATGTTGCGAGGAATCGGCAATTACATTGGAAACTTCAGCGTTCATTGAGGTGCTCCGGATTCAAGGTTCAGTTGCTTCAAGACATAACTGGACACTTTGCACGAAGTTCAGACCAGTCAAATACGAAGCGAGAGCGCATAAACGGAAATTTGGCAGGTCAACGTTGATGGGTGACCAACCCGATTGGTCCACCGGGTTAAAAAAGATCGGCTTCGGCAGCCGCACTGCCGGGTTGAATGAAACCAAAATGTCGCCAGGCCAGCGGTTGGGCGACGCGGCCGCGTGGGGTGCGGGCGAGAAAGCCTTGCTGGATCAGGTAAGGTTCCAGCACATCCTCGATGGTATCCGCCGCTTCGCCGATCGCCGCCGCCAGGTTTTCCAGGCCGACCGGGCCGCCGGCAAACTTTTCCAGCATCGCCGACAGCAGCTTGCGGTCCATCACATCCAGCCCGACGCTATCGACTTCCAGCATTTTCAGGGCTGCGTCGGCGACCGGCGAATCGACCTTGCCGTTCGCCTTGACCTCGGCGTAATCGCGCACCCGGCGCAGCAGACGATTTGCGATGCGCGGCGTGCCGCGCGAACGACGGGCGATTTCCACCGCACCTTCCTCGCTGGTATCGACGCCGAGCAAACGCGCCGATCGCGCGACGATGAACGCGAGTTCTTCCGGCGTGTAGAACTCCAGGCGCGCAACGATGCCGAAACGGTCGCGTAGCGGATTGGTCAGCATGCCGGCGCGGGTGGTGGCGCCGATCAACGTGAACGGCGGCAGATCCAGCTTCACCGAACGCGCCGCCGGACCTTCGCCGATCATGATGTCGAGCTGGTAATCCTCCAGCGCCGGATAGAGGATTTCCTCCACCACCGGACTAAGACGATGAATTTCGTCGATGAACAGCACATCGTTCGGTTCCAGATTGGTCAGCAACGCCGCCAGATCGCCGGCGCGCTCCAGCACCGGGCCGGAAGTCGAGCGCATATTGACGCCCATTTCGCGCGCAATGATGTGCGCCAGCGTCGTCTTGCCGAGTCCGGGCGGGCCGAACAACAGCACATGATCGAGCGCCTCGCCGCGGTTTTTTGCCGCCGTGATGAAGATATCGAGTTGCTCGCGCGCCCGCGCCTGGCCGACGTATTCCGCCAGACGTTGCGGCCGCAACGCGCGTTCGAAGGCTTCTTCCTCGCGCGAAGCCGGGGCGGGGGTGATCAGGCGGTCAGGAATCAAGCGGTCGGGTTCAAGCATGGTCACAAGTCTAGG
>CAZUSF010000330.1:0-2977 GCA_964623355.1 uncultured Thiobacillus sp.
CGCCATGCCATCCCCCGCTGAAATGATTGCCCGCGCCGCCGCCTTTAGCCGTTGGTTGAATGGTCGCCTCAATTCCCGGCCGGAACTCGCCGACTGGCTGGCCGATACCTCGGAGAGTCCGTTTTCCCGCCACGAAATGCTGGATTTCCTGGCTGACGGGATTGCCAGCGAAGACGACCTCAAACGGCAACTCCGACGCCTGCGCGAACGCGTCTTCGCCCGTGTGATGACGCGTGACCTGAACGGCCTTGCCGATCTCACCGAAGTCACCCGCACACTGACCGAGCTGGCTGAAGTGACCGTGCGCTGTGCGCTCGACTTTCATCATCGAGACCTGGCCAGCATGCATGGCGAACCCATCGACAGCGCCGGCCAGCCGCAGCAATTGATTGTGGTCGGCATGGGCAAGCTGGGCGGTGGCGAACTCAATGCATCATCGGATATCGATCTGATCTTCGTCTTCCCGGAAGACGGCGAAACCACGGGTCCGCGACCGATCAACAACTTCGAGTTCTTCACCCGCCTCGGAAAACGCCTGATCAACGCCATCGACGACAAGACCGGCGATGGCTACGTGTTCCGCGTCGACATGCGGCTGCGGCCCTATGGCGATTCCGGCCCGCTGGTGTCGAGCTTTGCCATGCTGGAAGACTATTTCTACACCCAGGCGCGGGAATGGGAGCGTTACGCCTGGATCAAGGGCCGCGCGCTGACCGGTGAGCCGGCACGCATTGAAGAGCTGGAAAAACTGCGCAAGCCGTTCGTGTTCCGCAAATACCTCGATTTCGGCGCCTTCGGCTCGATGCGCGAATTGCACGCACAGATTCGGCGGGAAGTTGCGCGCAAGGACAAGGCGGACAACATCAAGCTCGGCCCCGGCGGCATTCGCGAAATTGAATTCATCGCGCAAGTGTTCCAGTTGATTCGAGGCGGCCAGCAAGCCTCATTGCAAATGCGGCCGACCCGCACGCTGCTGCATCAACTTGCCGCCTACGGCCTGATTCCCGAACAACAGACGACCGAACTGGAAGCCGCCTACGTGTTCCTGCGCAACCTGGAACACCGCCTGCAATACCTCGACGATGCCCAGACCCAGATGCTGCCGAACGGCGACGAAGATCGCCGGCGTGTTGCCGAGGCGATGGGGTTTGCCAACTGGGCGGCGATGCTGGCAAAACTTGATCCGATGCGACGCAAGGTCTCCGGCCAGTTCGAGCAGGTATTCGGCGCGCCGCAAGAAGACCAGTCCGGCCATCCGCTGGCTGGTTTGTGCGATGTGCCCGAGGCGGAAGCGCTAGACCGTCTGCTACTGGCCGGCTACAGCGATCCGGCAACGGTCCTGAACCAGTTGCGCGCACTGCGCGACAGCAACCGTTATGCCAGCCTGCCCGCCAATAACAAGGCCATGCTGGATGGTTTGCTGCCGCCCCTGATCGAAGTCGCCGCCAGCTTTCCGAATGCCGCCGAGACCCTCACCCGCATCCTCGATCTGCTCGAAGCCATCGCCCGACGCGGCCCGTATCTGGCATTGCTGAAGGAATACCCGCAATCTCTGCGGCAGCTTGCGCGCATCGTCAGCAGCAGCCCGTGGGCGGCGCAATACCTGACCCGGCAACCGCATCTGCTGGACGAACTGCTCGATTCGCGCCAACTGATGGCGCCACCGGATTGGCCGCGCGCGCATCAGGAATTGAACCTGCGTCTGAAACAGCTCGATGGCGATGTAGAACGCCAGATGGATCAACTGCGCCATTTCAAGCAATCGGAAACCTTCCGCCTGTTGGCGCAGGATCTGAGTGGCATGTGGACATTGGAAAAACTTTCCGACCATCTTTCCGACCTGGCCGATCTGCTGGTCGGCGCAACGCTGGAACTGGTCTGGTCCAGCCTGATCGGCAAGCATCGCGAGCACCCCGCCTTCGCAGTCATCGCCTACGGCAAGCTGGGCGGCAAGGAACTCGGCTATGCCTCCGACCTGGATATTGTTTTCCTCCACGACGATGCACACCCGGACGCACAAGAGGTTTATGCCAAGCTGGGCAAACGCCTGAATACCTGGATGAGCACACTGACCTCGGCCGGCATTCTGTATGAAACCGACATGCGCCTGCGCCCGGACGGCGCCGCCGGCCTGCTGGTGAGCAATGTCGAAGCGTTCGAGGATTATCAGTTGCATCACGCCTGGACCTGGGAGCACCAGGCGCTGACCCGCGCCCGTTTCTGCTGCGGCGACCGGGCGGTGGGCGAACGCTTTGGCGAGATCCGCGACAACGTGTTGCAACAGCCGCGCGATGTGGAAAAACTGCGTGCCGAGATCAAGGATATGCGCCAGAAGATGCATGACGGACACCCCAACAAGAGCGGCCTGTTCGACATCAAGCACGATGCCGGCGGCCTTGTCGATGTCGAGTTTGCGATGCAATACCTGGTACTGGCGAATGCCGCGCAACATCCGGAAATGACCGCCAACATCGGCAACATCGCACTGCTCAAACGCGCCGGAGAACTCGGATTGCTGCCGCTGGAAATCGCGCTCGCCGCCGCCGATGCCTATCGGAAGCTCCGCCGCCGGCAACATGCGGTGAAGTTGCAGGGCGGCGAACACGCGCGCGCCGAGCACGGCGGCCTGGGCCAGGAAATCCAGGCGGTAAAGGCGTTGTGGGGGTTTGTCTTTGGATTTGAGCAGTAGGGTGCGCCGTGCGCACCGATTCACATGGAATGGTGCGCGCGGTGCACCCTACTGCTGAAAATGGCGTTTCCCGGTGTACCCTCGCGGGCCACTTGCAAGAATCACTCTGGAGTTTGCGTGTCTGCTGAACTGATTGACCCTGCTGTCGCCCCCCTTGTCGAACACCTCGCCACCGCCTTTGTCGCGCGCGAGGCGCTGCTCAACCAATGCCATGCCGAGCACACCGACGCCTATCGCCTGTTTCACGGCAGCGTCGAAGGTCGGGTTGGCCACGAAAGCGGCCTGACC
>CAZUSF010000331.1:0-2976 GCA_964623355.1 uncultured Thiobacillus sp.
CTGGCAGTTCTGGATCGACCGGGGCGGCACCTTTACCGATATCGTTGCCCGGCGTCCTGACGGGCAACTGCAGCAACGCAAACTCCTGTCCGACAACCCGGAGCAATACCCGGATGCCGCCATCGCTGGCATTCGCTTGCTGCTCGGCCTGACACCAACAGAAGCCATCCCTGAAGGCGTGATTGAAAGCGTCAAGATGGGCACCACGGTCGGCACCAACGCGTTGCTGACCCACAGCGGCGAGCCTGTCGTGCTGATCACCACCGCCGGCTTCGGCGATGCGCTGGAAATAGGCGACCAGGCGCGGCCGAACATCTTCGCACTCGATATCTGCAAGCCGGCTCCAATTCACACTCGCGTTATCGAAGCAAATGAGCGCATCGCAGTCGATGGCGCGATCCTGCAAACGCTCGACGAAGCCGATCTGATGCAGGCGCTCACCGCGGCACGTGGCGATGGTTTCAGCGCCTGCGCCATCGCCTTTCTGCATAGCTGGAAAAACCCGGTGCATGAACTGGCCGCCGGCCAACTCGCGCGCGCCGCCGGTTTCAGCCAGATCAGCCTGTCGCATCAAGCCAGCCCGTTGATCAAATTCGTGCCACGCGCCGAAACCGCCGTGCTTGACGCTGCCCTGTCACCGCCGGTGCGGCGCTATGCCGATCAAGTCGTCAACGCCCTGCCCGCAGGGGTCAAGCTGGAATTCATGCAATCGAATGGCGGCCTGGTTGCGGCCGCACACTTCCAGGGCAAGGACAGCGTGTTGTCAGGTCCGGCCGGCGGCCTGATCGGCATGGCCAAGGTCGGCCAGGCGGCGGGGTTGGAAAAACTGATCGGCTTCGACATGGGCGGTACATCGACCGATGTCTCCCTGTTCTGGGGCGAGTTCGAACGCAGCCTGGACAGCAAAATTGCCGGCCATCGCATCCGTGTGCCGATGCTAGGTGTGCATACCGTGGCGGCGGGCGGTGGCTCGATCCTGCATTTCGATGGCGAGCGTTTGCATGCCGGCCCGGATTCCGCCGGCAGCCTGCCCGGCCCAGCCTGTTACCGACGCGGCGGCCCGCTGACGGTGACCGATGCCAACCTGCTGCTCGGCCGCCTGCAAGCTGATTTCTTCCCCGCCGTATTCGGACCGCATGCCGATCAGCCGCTCGATAGCGAGATCGTGCGCGCCGCCTTTGCGCAACAGGCCGCCAGCCTCAACGCCGGATTGAATCTCGACTACAGCCCGGAACAACTGGCCGCCGGTTATCTCGATATCGCGGTCGAACACATGGCCGACGCCATCCGCCACATCACACTGTCGCGCGGCGTCAATCCGGCCGCTTTCACGCTGGTCGGATTCGGCGGCGCCGGCGGCCAGCATGCCTGCGCCGTGGCGGCGCGACTGGGGATTCGGCAGGTGCTGATCTCGCCGTTTGCATCGGTGTTGTCGGCATATGGCATTGGGTTGGCGGAACAACGTGCAGTGCGGCAGACGGCGGTGGAACGGCCGCTTGCAGCGCTGCCCAACCAGGGCGATGCAAGCGCCGGGGAAACCCGCCGCGCCCTGTTGCGCTATGCCGGCGCCGACAGCGTGCTGGCCATACCGCTGGGTGCGCAGGATGACATGACTGCAGCCTTCCACGCCGAACACCGCGCCCGTTTCGGCTTTGCCGACCCGGTGCGCGAACTGGTCTGCGTCGCGCTGGAAACGGAAACCGTCAGCGGCGGCGGCCAAGCGGAAGCCATGCTCGATCTGTCGACCACGCCGGCTGCGCCAATTGCATTGTGTCCGGTATTTTTTGACGACGCCTGGCTCGACACCCCGGTGTTTCAGCGTGATCAACTCGCCATTGACCAGACCTTGAACGGGCCGGCGCTGGTCGTCGAAGCAGGCTCGACGCTGGTGCTCGAACCCGGCTGGCGGGTCACCCTGACTGAACGCGGCGACTTGCTGCTGAGCTCGGCAAGCGACAGCCTGCGCCGGCCAGACCCGGCGCGTCCGGACCCGACCTGGCTGACGCTGTTCAACCGCCGCTTCATGAGCATCGCGGAAGACATGGGCCACGCGCTGCAAAACAGCGCCCGCTCGGTGAATATCCGCGAACGGCTGGATTTTTCCTGTGCGCTGTTTGATGCCGCCGGCAACCTGATCGCCAACGCGCCGCACATCCCGGTACATCTCGGCAGCATGGGCGATTCGGTACGCGCCATCCTGCATGGCTTCGGCGCGCAACTGCGGCCGGGCGACGCCTGGCTGATCAACTCGCCCTATGCCGGCGGCACGCATCTGCCGGACATCACCGTGGTGTCGCCGATCTTCTCGCCGGATGGCCACGAACTGCGCTACTTCACCGCCAGTCGCGCCCATCACGCCGATGTCGGTGGCATCAGCCCCGGCTCAATGCCGGCCAATAGCCGTCATATCGACGAAGAAGGCTGCCGCTCGGATGGCATGTTGATCGTGCGCGACGGATGTCTGCTGGAAGGCGAGATTCGCCACTGGCTAAGTGCTTCTCACCCCTCTCCCGCAAGCGGGAGAGGGGCCAGGGGAGAGGGGCAGCGTGGAAGCGCAGCACCCTCCGCTGCCCGCAACCCGGAGCAGAACCGGGCCGATCTCTCGGCGCAGGTTGCCGCCAATGCACTTGGCGAGCGGCAGCTCCGGCAGCTCGAAGCCGAGGTCGGCGCGGCAGCCGTGTTGGCTTACATGGGTTTCGTGCAGGACAACGCCGAGGCGGCGGTGAAGCGTTTGCTGGGCCGCTTGCATGACGGTGCATTCACTTTGCCGCTGGACGATGGCAGTCGGATTGAGGTTTTGATTCAAATCGACGCGACCAGCCAACGCGCCCGCATCGACTTCAGCGGCAGCAGCCCGCAACAGCCAGGCAACCTCAATGCGCCGGCCAGCATCGTGCATTCCGCCGTGCTGTATGTATTCCGCACCTTGATCGATGCCGACATCCCGCTCAATGCCGGCGTTCTGCGACCGCTCGA
>CAZUSF010000332.1:0-2961 GCA_964623355.1 uncultured Thiobacillus sp.
ACCAGGCCGCCAGCCTGAGTCAGGCGGTTGCGGTGTTCAAGACCAGCGGCGGCGGTGGTCGCATTGCGACACCTGTTTATGCCGCCAAGCGGCATGCGTCGGCGCGGGCACTGCCTTCGGCATTACGCAGCCTGCCTTCAGCCAACATGTCCACCCGTGCATTACCTGCCAGCGTCGAGCGCGGCAAGGCCAGCGAGGTGGATTTCGATGCCATCATCGATGCTCACCAGTCCTGGAAGCAGAAGCTGCGCAATGCGATCGCCGGTGGTTCGGAAGCGCAACTGGACCCGAATGAGGTCTGCAAGGACAACGTCTGCGCGCTGGGCAAATGGATCTATAGTGCCGGCAAGGAATTCGAGCATCTGGAGGAATACGAGCCGCTACGCACGAGCCACGCCGAGTTCCATGTCTGCGCTGCTGATATCCTGAAACGGGCGCAAAGCGGGGACAAGGAAGGCGCCAGCAGCATGCTGGTGGGCGATTTCTTCGATTTGTCGAATCGAACCATCAACAGCATCGTGGCCATGAAGCGGCATCAACACCGCTGAGCTTTGCATGACTCATCTACGCAGCCAGCTTGAATACAGTCTGAATACAGGAGCCGCACCATGCGCCAGAATCTTCCCGTAACCGGGAATGAATACATATTGAAAGACGGCGTTCAAATCGTCTCGGCCACCGACACGAAAGGTCTGATCACCTTTTGTAATCCGGATTTCGTTGAAGCCAGCGGTTTCAGCGAGTCCGAATTGATGGGTGCACCGCACAACATCCTGCGCCACCCCGACATGCCAGCCGTCGCATTCAAGGACATGTGGGCCACCCTGTCTGCGGGGCGTCCCTGGACCGGTCTGGTGAAAAACCGCCGCAAGAACGGCGACCACTATTGGGTGCGCGCGTACGCCAGTCCGATCAAACAAAACGGCCAGGTCACCGGTTATCTGTCGATCCGCGCCAAACCCGGAAGTGACGAAGTCGCCGCCGCCGAAGCGCTGTACAAGGACATCCGCGAAGGCCGCGCCAAGGGTCTCTATCTGAAGGAAGGTCGCCTGCTGCACACCGGCCTGCGCGGCATTCTGGAAAATCTGCAGAACTTGAGCCTGCGTTCACGTCTGATCAGCGCCGTCGCGATGATGGCGTTATTCCTGGCAGTCATCGGCGGCATCGGCCTTTACGGCATGGGCAAATCGAATCAGATTATCGAAGAGGTGTATTCCAAGGCTTTGGAACCCGCCAAGCTGGCCGAACAAATTCGCTTCATGCTGTCGGACAGCCGCAGCCAGGTTCTGCTCGGCATGCAGCACAACCCGGCCTACCCGCTGGCCAAGTTGCATGACCATATGACCCAGGTCCACATTGATGCCATTGGCACCAACACCGACAAGATCAATCAAGCCTGGGACGTCTTGTCCAAGGTGGAATTTGATTCCCAGGTTGCGGCCAGCACCGAGGTTAAAACTGCGCTGGAAAAATTCCAGGAATCCCGCACCCAGTTCGGTCAGGAAGGCATCCTTCCCGCCAAGTCGCTATTGCAAGCCGGGTTGTACGACGACATTGGTGATCTGCTGATCGACAACATCAACCCGCTTTACAAAACCCTGAACGACGACACCAATGTACTTCTTGCCGCGCTTGACGGGTACGCGCAGGAACAAAAGCGGCTCGCCGAATCGCGCGCCGCCAGCCTGAGCAACATCATGCTGGCGGTCTTTCTGTGCGCCATTGTCGGCGCCGCCGTGGTCGGCTGGCTGCTGATGCGGGCCATCGTGCTGCCGTTGCAGCGCACGATGGGCTACTTCGACAAGATTTCCGAAGGCCGCTACGACAACGCCATTCAGGTCGATCGCCATGACGAAATCGGCAAATTGCTGGAAGCATTGGCCAATATGCAAATCCGTCTCGGATTCGACGTCGCCGAGTCGCGCCGCGTCGCGCAGGACAGCCTGCGCATCAAGACCGCGCTCGACAACTCGACGGTGGCCATCACGGTTTCCAATGCCGAAGCCCGCCTGATCCACATGACGCCCAGCTCGCGCAGCTTGTTGCAGTCGGTGGCCGGCGCCGGCTTCAACATCAATGACCTTTACAAGAGCAAGCTTTCCTCGCTGTTCACCGATCCGCAAGCCGCTATGCGGTTCGACCAGGCGGTGCAAACCGGTGCGCAAGTCGATATGGAAACCAACGGCCATCATTTGCGCCTGATCGCCCGCCCGATTCTGGATGAGGCCGGCAAACAAATTGGCCGTGTCACGCAATGGAGCGATCGCACTGCTGAAGTCGCGGTAGAACATGAAGTCGCTGACCTGGTGAGCGCCGCTGCCAGCGGCGACTTCTCGCATCGACTGAATCCGTCCGGCAAGGAAGGCTTCTTCCTGCAACTGGCGGAAGGCATCAACAAGCTGGTGGAAACCTCGGAACGTGGCATGAACGACGTCGCCCGCGTCCTGAAAGCCCTCTCGCAGGGCGACCTGACGCAACGCATCGACGGCAACTACGAAGGTCTGTTCGGCGAACTGCAAAACGACACCAACGCCACCAGCGAACGCCTCGCCGAGATCGTCAGCCAGATCCGCGAAGCCACCGACGCCATCAACACCGCTTCCCGCGAAATCGCCTCTGGCAACTCGGATCTGTCGCAACGCACCGAAAGCCAGGCCGCCAGCCTGGAAGAAACCGCCAGCTCGATGGACCAATTCACCAGCACGGTAAAACAGAACGCCGACAACGCCCGCCAAGCCAACCAACTCGCCAAGGGCGCATCGGAAATCGCCGTCAAAGGCGGCGAAGTCGTCAGTCACGTCGTCCACACCATGGGCGCCATCGCCGACAGCAGCAAAAAGATCGCCGACATCATCAGCGTCATCGACGGCATCGCCTTCCAGACCAACATCCTGGCTTTGAACGCAGCCGTCGAAGCCGCCAGAGCCGGCGAACAGGGGCGTGGTTTTGCGGTCGTCGCCG
>CAZUSF010000333.1:0-2959 GCA_964623355.1 uncultured Thiobacillus sp.
CCTCGCCGGTCTGCCCAACCTGCCGGGGGTGTATCGCATGCTGGGCGAAGCCGGCACGGTGCTCTACGTCGGCAAGGCGCGCGACCTGAAGAAGCGGGTTTCCAGCTACTTCCAGAAGACCGATCTCAGCCCGCGTATCGCCCACATGGTGGCGCGCATCCAGGAAATCCAGACCACCGTCACACGCACCGAAGCGGAAGCGCTGCTGCTGGAAAACAACCTGATCAAGGGCCTGGCACCGAAGTACAACATCCTGTTTCGGGATGACAAGTCTTATCCGTATCTGCAATTGACCGGGATGTCATCGCCCCCCTCCCCCGCAAGCGGGGGAGGGGCTGGGGGAGAGGGAATATCGCCTGGGCGCTTTCCGCGCCTGGCGTTTTTTCGTGGCACGCCGGACAAGAAACATCGCACCTTCGGACCGTTTCCGAATTCACTGGCGGTGCGCGAAAGCATCCAGATCCTACAGAAGGTATTCCGCCTGCGTACCTGCGAGGACAGCGTGTTCAGCAACCGCTCGCGGCCGTGTCTGCTGTTCCAGATTCGGCGTTGCAGCGCGCCCTGCGTTGGCCAGATCAGCGACGCCGATTACGCGCGCGATGCGTCGATGGCAGAGATGTTCCTGAACGGCAAGGACAACGAGGTCATCAGCGAGATTTCTACCCGTATGCAGACCGCCGCCGCCGCAATGCACTACGAGCAGGCCGCCGTCTACCGCGACCAGATTCAGGCGCTGTCGGCGGTGCGCGCGCGCCAGTTCGTCGAAAGCCGCTCGAATCAGGATGCCGACATCATCGCCGGTGTGATGCGCAATGGCGTTGCCTGCGTCTACCTCAGCATGGTGCGCGGCGGTCGTAGCCTGGGCGGACGTTCGTTCTTTCCGACCCATGTCGAGGACGCGGATATGCCCGCATTGCTGGACGCCTTCGCCGGCCAGCACTACGTTGGTCGCCCCATTCCGACCACGCTGGTGCTGGAATGCGAAGTTGAAGGCCTGGCAGACTGGCTGTCAGAACAGGCCGGTCGGCGCATCAACATCGTCACCCACCCGCAGGAAGAGCGCCGTATCTGGCTGGAAATGTCGCGCAAGAACGCCGAACTGGCGCTGGCCACGCGCGAAGGCCTGCGCGAGAACCAGACAAACCGACTTGCCGCCCTGAATGAGGCGCTGGGCGAGGAAGGCATTGCCCGCATCGAGTGCTTCGACGTCAGTCACACGATGGGTGAAGCCACTGTCGTTTCCTGTGTGGTTTTCGATCAGGGCGCGATGCAGTCATCGGAATATCGCCGCTACAATGTCACCGGAATTACCCCCGGCGACGACTACGCCGCGATGCGCAACGCGCTTGAACGCCGCTATGGCAAGATCGCCGCCGGTGAAGGCAAGTTGCCTGACCTGCTGCTGATCGATGGCGGCAAAGGGCAGTTGCACATGGCGGTGGATGTGTTGACCGAACTTGGGCTGGGCAACCTGCCGATGGTCGGGGTGGCAAAGGGAGTGGAACGCAAACCGGGCATGGAGCAGTTGTTTTTTCCAGGTGAAGTCGAGCCGTTGCGGTTGGCGTCGGATCACCCGGCATTGCATCTGATCCAGCAGGTACGCGATGAAGCGCACCGGTTTGCGATTACCGGACACCGGGCCAGGCGCGGCAAGGCGCGCACCCAGTCCAGCTTGCAGGATATCGCCGGCGTCGGCGCTAAACGGCGTCAGAAGTTGTTGCAAACCTTCGGCGGCCTGCGTGGTGTGGTCGATGCCGGAGTAGAAGAATTGGCCCAGGTCGAAGGCATCAGCCACGAACTGGCGGAACGAATCTACCGAGAATTGCATTGATGCCGTTCAACTTGCCGAACAGCCTGACCTGGCTGCGCATTCTGTTGATACCGCTGTTTGTCGCGGTGTTCTACCTGCCTGACGGCTGGGTGCCCAAACATTCAATCAATCTCTACGCGACGCTGATTTTCGCGATTGCCGCGATTACCGACTGGCTTGACGGCTGGCTCGCCCGCCGCCTGAATCAGATGTCCGCCTTCGGCGCCTTCCTCGACCCGGTCGCCGACAAACTGATGGTGGCCGCCGCGCTGATCGTGCTGGTCGATCTCGACCGCGCCGGCGTCGACGTCGCGCTGATCATCATCGGCCGCGAGATCGCAATCAGCGCACTGCGCGAGTGGATGGCAAAAATCGGCCGCGCCGGCAAGGTCGCGGTATCGATGATCGGCAAGCTGAAGACCTCCGCACAAATGATCGCCATCCTGCTGCTGCTCTACCACGACCCGATTTTCGGCCAGCCATTCACTCCGATCATCGGCCGCTGGCTGCTCTACCTTGCGGCTTTCCTGACCCTCTGGTCGATGCTGCACTACCTGCACATGGCCTGGAAGACACTAAAAAACGAGTCTGCGGGTTGACAGGCCGGCTTCCAGCTTTATAATGCGCCTCCACTTCGATGCGGGAATAGCTCAGTTGGTAGAGCACTACCTTGCCAAGGTAGATGTCGCGAGTTCGAGTCTCGTTTCCCGCTCCAGCATTACAGGGGAGAGCTAAATAGCTTTCCCCTTTTCGTTTCAGATCAGCGATTTAGAAACACAACTTCATCGCGGCGCGTTAGCAAAGCGGTTATGCACCGGATTGCAAATCCGTGTAGGTCGGTTCGACTCCGGCACGCGCCTCCAGACTCCACGCGGCTTCCCATGCAGGAAGCCGTTTTTGTTTGTGGCTTCCCTTTCTCTGGTTTCCTTTTCGGTGTCACTACCCTGTAACCAATTCAGGGCTATGCGCATACATTCGGTGGGCATGCCGGTTTTTTCGCGGGTGCTGTAGCACGGCGTGAGAGTCCGCTCACTTGACTGACTCTTACTCAAAACCCAGGGTCAACCTCTCAACACGTCTCCACTCAGCGGATCGATGATGCGCGACGGGCGTTTGCGCTGGCCGATATGGCCAGGGAGAGCCCATACG
>CAZUSF010000334.1:0-1573 GCA_964623355.1 uncultured Thiobacillus sp.
CGGTGGCCGGCGGTGTTGATGACGTCGTCGGTGCGGCCGAGGATGAAGGTGTAGCCATCGGCGTCGCGCAAGGCCCAATCGGAGGAGGAGTAGAGCAGCTGCTTTTCGAACTGGCCGAAGTAGCTGTTGATGAAGCGCTTGTCGTCACCCCAGACTGTGGTCAGGCAGCCCGGCGGCAATGGCGGCACGACGGTCAGCACGCCTTTCTCGTTCGGGCCGCAGTCCTCGCCGGTCAGGTCGTTGACGATGCGAATGTTGAAGCCGTAGGCCGGGAAGCCGGGCGAGCCGAAGCGGTTCGGCTTTAATTCCACGCCGGGCAGGTAGCTGAGCATCGCCCAGCCGGTTTCGGTCTGCCAGTAATGGTCCAGCACCGGCACGCCGAGGCCGTCGGAAATCCAGCGCGAAGTGGTTTCATCCAGCGGTTCGCCGGCCAGGAACAGGTAGCGCAGGCTGGAAAGATCGTATTTCTTCAGCCAGGCCGGATCCTGTTTCTTCAACACGCGGATCGCGGTCGGCGACGAGAACATCGTCGTCACCTTGTGGTCCTGCACGATCTTCCACCAGATGCCGGCATCGGGCTTGGTCGGCAGGCCTTCGTAAACAATCGTCGTCATGCCATGCAGCAACGGGCCGTAGACGATGTAGCTGTGGCCGACCACCCAGCCAATGTCGGATGTGGTGAACATCGCTTCGCCTGGCTGGGCGTTGTAGACGTACTTCATCGTCGAAGCCAGTGCCACCGCGTAGCCGCCTACGTCACGCTGCACGCCCTTGGGTTTGCCGGTGGTGCCGCTGGTGTACAGGATGTAGCTGGGTTCGTTGGCTTCCAGCCAGGTGACCGACACTTCCGCATCGCGGAATTCGTCGCGTGCGTCCCAGTAATCGACATCGCGTCCGTCTAGCCATTTCATGTCTGGGTCGAGGCCGCGATCGACGATCAGCACTTTCGGCGGCGGGAATTTCGCCTCCTTGATCGCGTCATCGACCAGATGCTTGTACGGCACCGCCTTGCCGCCGCGCATGCCGGCATCGGCGCAGATCAGCAGGCAGGGCTTGGCGTCGTCGATGCGCAGCGCCAGGTTGTGCGCCGCGAAGCCTCCGAACACCACCGAGTGCACCGCGCCGAGGCGGGCGCATGCGAGCATGCAGAAAATCGCTTCGGCGATCATCGGCATGTAGATCACCACCCGCTCGCCTTTCGCTACGCCCAGGCTTTGCATGATGGCGGCGCAGCGGTTCACTTCGCGGTGCAGTTCGGCGTAGGTGTATTGCTTTTCCTCGCCGGTTTCGCTGGACAGATAGATCAGCGCCGGTTGCTCGGCGCGACTGGACAGATGCCGGTCCACCGCGTTGTGGCAGAGGTTGGTCTCGCCGCCGACGAACCACTTGCGGAATGGTGGATTCGAATAATCGAGAATCTGTTGCGGTGGTTTATGCCAATCGATCAGCTCGGCCTGATCGCCCCAAAAGCTCTCCGGATCGTCGATGGAACGACGATAAAACGCCTGGTAATCCATGGTCTCCTCCTATGGCTGGCGAATTCATTGTGCACTGCAATAGCTGACACGAACCT
>CAZUSF010000334.1:1673-2942 GCA_964623355.1 uncultured Thiobacillus sp.
TTCTTGACGTCCTGGGCGCGGCTCTTGTCCGCCACCAGCACCGCGTCGGCGGTTTCGACAATCAGCAGATTGGATACGCCGATCGCCGCCACCATGCGCGATTCGGCGCGCACCAGGCTGCCCTCGACGCCATCCAGGTAGACGTCGCCGCGCACCACGTTGCCGTTGGCATCCTTGCTGCCGACGTCCCACAACGCCGACCACGCGCCGATGTCGTTCCAGCCGATATCGGTCGGCACCACGGCGGCATGCTGGGTGTGTTCCATCACCGCGTAGTCGATGGAATCGGACGGACAGGCGGCAAACGCGGTCTTGTCCAGGCGGCAGAAATCGAGGTCGTGCTGGCCTTGTGCCAGCGAGATTTCGCAGGCGGTGAGAATGTCGGGACGCACGCTCTCCAGTTCGTCGAGGAACTGGCGGCAGTTGAACAGGAACATGCCGCTGTTCCAGAAGTAATCGCCGGCGGCGAGGAATTTTTCGGCATTTTCCAGATTCGGTTTTTCGACAAAACGCTCGACCCGATGCACGTTGCCGCCGGGCGTGCCCAGGTCGAGCGGCGAGCCATGCTGGATATAGCCGTAACCGGTTTCCGGCGCATCCGGCACGATGCCGAAGGTGACCAGATAACCGGCGGCCACCGCATCCATGCCTTGCTGGATGGCGGCGTGAAAGGCTGCGATGTCGCGGATCAGGTGATCTGCCGGCAACAGCAGCATCACCGCATCGGGATCGCGCTTGAGCAGTGTTAATGCGGCCACGGCGGCGGCCGGCGCAGTGTTGCGGCCAACCGGTTCGAGGAAGATGCCGAGCGGCTCGACGCCGATATCGCGCATCTGTTCGGCAATCAGGAAACGGTGTTCGTTATTGCACACGATCAACGGCTGCCCTTGATTCGGCAGACCGGACAGGCGCTGCACGGTTTCCTGCACCATGCTCAGGTTGGAGGCCAGCGGCAGCAATTGTTTTGGCAGCGCGGCGCGCGACATGGGCCAGAGTCGGGTACCGGAACCACCGGAAAGGATGACGGGATAGAGGGTCATGACAGGCTCGTGTTTGAAAGTGGCGCCAAGGTTAATCGGTGCGGCGGGAGGGGGGAAGGGCGGAATGCAAGGCTGGAATGCGCGGCGGCGTGGTTCAAGCCCGCCAGAACAATCTTGATTGCGCCAGCCGGCGCCAGATCGTGCCGGATAAATGCGCCCGCCGCGCGACTTCGGTTTCCAGCGCGCCGGCGATGCGGCCCAGGTCGAAAGCGAGCGCGGCATCGGGTTT
>CAZUSF010000335.1:0-2926 GCA_964623355.1 uncultured Thiobacillus sp.
GCGATGTCGTCGATGATGCCGATCTTGCCGGCGATCTGTTTCATCGCGGCCACCGTCTGTTGCACCGCTGCACCGCCTTCGTTGGCTTCATCCGTGGCCTTGTGCGCCATGCTGTCGGTCACCTTGGCGTTCTCGGTGTTCTGTGTCACCGAAGCGGTCATCTGTTCCATCGCAGCGGAGGTCTTTTCGACGCTGGTGGCCTGCTCACTTGCGGCTTGCGACAACGACTGCGAAGTCGCGGAAATCTGGCCCGATGCGCTGGTCAGTTGCTCTGCTGCGCTGCGCACCTCGGCAATGATCTGCGCCAGACGGCCGACCATTTCCTGAAGCGCTGCAAGCAGGCTACCCGGATGTTTGGACTCGATCTGCATCGACAGATCGCCGGCGGCGATGCGATTCGCCATTTCCATCGCGTAGGTCGGCTCACCGCCAAGCCGGCGATACAAGCCGCGCAGCGTCAGCCACATCATGACGGTGCCGAAGATCGGCGCCAGCACGCTCAAGCCCAGGCTCCAGGTGCGCATCTCGGCGACATTGGTCAGGGTCTGCTGGGCGCTGGCCTGGGCCGCTTCGCCCAATACCTTTTTCTGTTCCAGCAAATGATCTTTTAACTTCCGCCAGAGCGGCGTCTCGTCCTTGTTCAGCTTGGTCTGCGCGGCGGGCGAATCAACTTTAGCCAGCGCGGTGATCTCATCCAGACGCTGCTCGCGTTGATCGTTCAACTTGGTAATCTCTTGCAGCACGCTGACCAGTTCCGGTTGGTCGGTCGCCAAGGTATTGGCGGTTTCAAGGGCGGCGCGGAAATCCTTGCGCGCCTTTTGCAGATTCTCATACGCCTTCGGATTCGCCGGATCGAGAATGATGTTGCGCACCGCCTGCCCGGTCTGCAAACCCTGGGCATACATTTCGCTGAACGACTCCAGCAGCACCTGGTCTTTCGCCAGATAGTCGGCCAGGCGTTGCTGGGCGCCGTTGAGACCGCTCACCGCAACCCCCAGCGCAATCATGAAAACAACAAAAACCAAGGCACTGGAACCCAGCAAGCTGGCGCGAACCGATAGTTGTTTCATTTTCTTCCCCTGAACAGTAGCGACGGACGCGCTCCCGGGCGCCCGCCCCGGTCTTGACCAATGGGCCAGGCAGACGCTGATCAATTCGTCATTCCCGCGAATGCGGGAATCCAGTCACTTGATTCAACTGGGTTCCCGCCTGCGCGGGAACGACGAAAACGATTAAATCAGCATCAAACTAGGTAGTGCTTTCCGACAAACCCAACGCAGGCACCCCCCCCACTTGGGCGACCTGTGACAGTTGCGACATTTCCTCCACCGACAGCACGTTGTGCACGTTCAGGATGATGACGAACTTGTCGTTCACCTTGCCCATGCCCTGGATGAAATCGGTGCGGATGCGGGCGCCGAAGCTGGGTGGCGGTTCAACCATGTTGGCCGGAATCTCCAGCACTTCGGACACGCTATCGACGACAACGCCAATATCCTGCCGCTCACCGGCATTGTCGATTTCGATGATGATGATGCAGGTGCGTCGAGTCACCGCAACCGGCGGCCGGCTGAAGCGCACCGACAGATCGATCACCGGCACCACCGCGCCGCGCAGGTTGATCACGCCGCGAATGAACGGCGGCATCATCGGCACCGTGGTCAGCGCACCGTATTCGATGATTTCACGAATGTTGAGAATCTCGATGGCGAACATCTCGCCGCCGAGCTGAAAGGTCAGGTATTGCTGCTCGCCAATCGCCTGAGCAAGCGCGTTGGCGGCGACAGGGACGATGTTGCCCATCTTGCTCTCCTCAGAAGCGCACGAAATCGCGCTCGGAAGGATCGGCGTCCTTGGCGCTGGCGCGCGCCATCCTGGGTTGCGCGCGCTGCGCCATGACCTGCCCGCTCTGGCCACCCTGGCTTAAACCGGAGAGTTTGAAGAACGCCATGGTCTGTTGCAGTTGTTCGGCCTGACCATTCATCTCTTCCGCCGTGGCGGCCAATTCTTCCGAAGCCGAGGCATTTTGCTGCGTGGTCTGCGACAACTGGCTCATGGCGCTGTTGATCTGGCCGATGCCGGACGATTGCTCGCTGGAACCGGCGGCGATCTCCTGCACCAGATCCGAGGTCTTCTGGATCGACGGCACGATTTCGTCGAGCAAGGTGCCGGCTTTTTCCGCCATCTGCACGCTGCCGCTGGCGAGTTCGCCGATTTCCTGTGCCGCCACTTGGCTGCGCTCAGCCAGTTTGCGCACTTCCGCCGCCACCACCGCGAAGCCCTTGCCGTGTTCGCCGGCCCGCGCCGCCTCGATCGCGGCGTTCAGCGCCAGCATATTGGTCTGATAAGCGATGTCGTCGATGATGCCGATCTTGCCGGCGATCTGTTTCATCGCGGACACCGTCTGCTTCACTGCTTCGCCGCCCTCGACTGCCTCTTTGGAGGCCTTCTGTGCCATGTTGTCGGTGAGTTTGGCGTTCTCGGTGTTCTGCGTCACCGAAGCGCTCATCTGTTCCATCGACGCCGAGGTTTCCTCGACGCTGGCGGCCTGCTCGCTGGAGCCTTGCGACAGGGATTGCGAAGTGGCGGAAACCTGGCCGGAAGCGCTGGTCAGGTTGTCTGCGGCGCTACGCACTTCGGTGATGATTTGCGACAAGCGTTCAGACATGGTCTTCATCGCCAGCAGCAACTGGCCGGTTTCATCCTTGCTGTCGACTTCAATTTGCGTGGTCATGTCGCCTTCGGCCAAACGAGTAGCCAGATTTACCGCGACGCCGATCGGACCGGTAATGCTGCGCGTGACCAGCCAGGCGCCACCGACTGCAATCAACACGGCGACGACCAGCAGGATCAGGATCAGCGTCGTGGTGGCATTGGCCAACGCTTCCGCATCATGGCCAGCTTTTTCCATCAACGCGTCCTGATA
>CAZUSF010000336.1:0-2893 GCA_964623355.1 uncultured Thiobacillus sp.
TCCATCAACACGCAGGCCGGCTGCGTTACCAGCGCGCGGGCAATCGCAACCCGCTGCCGCTCGCCACCGGAAAGTTCGCCCGGACGATGCTTCAAGCGATGCCCCATGCCAACTTCTTGCAACCAGACCGCCGCCGTCGCCAACGCCGCTGCCCTGTCCTGACGCCGGATCAGCAAAGGCATGGCAACGTTTTCCTGCGCATTGAATTCGGGCAACAGATGATGAAACTGATAAACAAAGCCCAAAGCACGGTTACGCAACCTGCCACGCGCCAGATCAGAGAGCGCCCAGACTGATTCACCTGCAACGCTGACATCGCCCGCATCCGGCTGATCGAGCCCCCCCAGAACATGCAACAAAGTGCTTTTTCCGGTGCCGGAAGCCCCCATCACGGCGACCTGCTCACCCGCGAAAATCGCCAAATCGATGTCCTGCAGCACCGGCACTTCGGTCTTGCCTTGCCAATAACTCTTGCGCACGCCGACGCAAGACAGCACCGGCACCCGCGCGTCCATGGCATCACTCATAGCGCAGCGCCTCCGCCGGCTGAATACGCGCCGCGCGCCAGCTTGGATACAACGTCGCCAGGAACGCCAGCACCAGCGCAACACCGCCGACCACCCAGACATCCGGCCAATCCAGTTTCGACGGCAATTCGGAGATGTAATACACATCGGCCGGGAACAGATCCATCCCGACCGCCTTTTCGATCATCGGCACCAGGGTTTCCACGTTGAGCGCCAGCAACACGCCGGAAAGCAAACCGAAAAGAGTGCCGATCACGCCGATCAGGCTGCCCTGCACCATGAAGATCGCCATGATGCTGCCCGGACTCGCACCCAGCGTGCGCAGGATGGCGATATCGGCCTGTTTGTCGGTCACCGCCATGACCAGCGTCGAGACAATGTTGAACGCCGCCACCGCGACAATCAGCGTCAGGATGATGAACATCATGCGTTTTTCGATCTGCACCGCCTGGAAGAAACTGGTGTGGCTCATGGTCCAGTCAGACAGATAAAAGTCGCCCTGCAATACCTTGGCGAGTTCACGCAACACCCAGGGTGCGCGGTCCATATCGTCGAGTTTCACGCGCAGGCCGGAAACCGAATCGCCCAGGCGATACAGTTTTTGTGCATCCTGAAGGTGAATCAGGGCAAGACCGGAGTCGTACTCGAACATGCCCATCTGGAAAATACCGACCACATTGAATTGCTTGATGCGCGGCATCATGCCGGCCGGGGTGACGATGCCCTGCGGCGCGATCACCGCCACTTTGTCGCCGGGAAACACACCCAGCGAGCGCGACAGATCGCTGCCCAGCACAATATTGAACTCGCCTGGTTTCAGGTTATCCAGCGAACCACTGCGCATGTGGTTGGCGAATTCGGCCACTTTGACCTCTTCGCTCGGCAGCAGACCGCGAACCACCGCCCCCTTGGTCTCGCCGCCTTGGACCAGCAATGCCTGGCCCATGACAAACGGCGCCATACCGCGCACTTCGGGATGTTTTTGCACCTGGCTGGCCAACTCGGGCCAATCGAGAAGCTTGCCGCCGCTACCGCTGATTTCCATATGCGAAGCGACGCCCAGAATGCGACCGCGCAACTCATCCTGGAACCCGTTCATGACGGAAAGAACAACGATCAACGCCATCACCCCGAGGGCGATACCCGCCATCGAAGTCATGGAAATGAAGGATATAAAGTGATTCTGGCGTTTGGCGCGGGTGTAGCGCAGGCCGATGAGAAGTTCGTAGGGCAGCATGGTGGAGCAAGTTTGCCACAGACCGTGGCAACCGGCCCCGCTGCTTCAGATGGCCAACCGGTGGATCAATTCAAACGCAGTGTGCCCACCATGTTCTGCGCCCCGGAACAACCACAAGCGCTGGCACGATCTTCGATCATCGCAAAATGCTCCGCCAGATAGGCTTCACGCTCGGAACCCTGCGGCAATCGTGCAAGCAAGGCATGATGTTGACTGCATTCGGCCACAGTCAAAGTGGCATGACAGGGAATTTCCATGGCCTTGTTCCATTCCGCGTCTTCAGAAGCAAAAGCGAAACTGGAAAAGCCCATGCCAATCAGCAAAACAAACATCGCGGGTTTCATTTTTCCGGCCTCCTTGGTTAAACTGGTTTAGTTGATCATATCAGTCAACTATTTCAATTCAACACCAAGATGAACAGGGGTTTTCCCCCTCTTTGCCCGCCAATCCGATTCACTCACCCAGCAAATGCGCCGCCACTTGCCGCCGATGCACTGCGCGTCGATGTTCAAACAAGTAAATACCCTGCCAGGTTCCCAGCAGCATGCGCCCGGCCTGAAACGGAATCGAAAGCTGGGTTTGGGTCAATACAGCCCGAATATGAGCCGGCATATCGTCCGGACCTTCCAGCGTATGACGGTAAATCGGGTCGTTTTCCGGCACTAGTCGGGCAAGAAAACGTTGCAGATCGGCTTGCACATCCGGATCAGCGTTCTCCTGCACGACCAGGCTGGCCGAGGTATGCCGCACAAAAAGCGTCAATAGGCCGTCACGCATACCGCTTGCTGCCAGCCAGCGCACCACCTCGGCGGTGAAGTCATACAGACCTTGGCCGTGGCAAGAGATTTCGAAAATATGGTGAAGTTGTCGCATGCAAGCGATTTTATCGCGACGGATAATCACCCCCCATGAAAAGCCTGCACTTGCTCCTCGCCCTACCCGCCCGCCCGGACCAGATCATTCAACACGCCCGCCACGCCGCACCCAGCCTGATCAAGATTCTGCAGCGCGGCCAACCTGCCGCACATGAACCGAGTCTGGCCGGAACGTTATGCAAGGCCTGCGGCATCAAACAACATCAGGACTGGCCACTGGCACCGATCTGCGCCGCCGCCGATGGCATCCATTC
>CAZUSF010000337.1:0-2889 GCA_964623355.1 uncultured Thiobacillus sp.
AGCCGCCGGAACAAGTCGGACAGGCCGTTCTCGACGTCTTCCTGAATCTCCGGCAAGGCATGCCGCAAGGCGTTGATCCCAACCGGTACGATCACGCCATATTCCGCCAGGAGGCCGCGGATCTGGTTGGCCTTGGCGGTGCGCTGGCGGACCAGTTCGCTGCGGATGCGATGCACGGCCAGCATGTCCTGCTGGGCCACGCTCTTGACCGTGACGAAGCGCATGTTGGGCCGCCCGACCGCTTCGCAGATTGCCTCGGCGTCGTTGGCATCGTTCTTCTGGCTTTTGACGTAGGGTTTGACGAACTGCGGTGCGATCAACTTGACGTCATGTCCCATGCCGCCGAATTCCCGTGCCCAATAATGGGCGCTGGCACAGGCTTCCATGCCGATCAGACAGGGCGGGAGCTTCTCGAAGTAGTCGCGGACTTGTCGGCGAGTGCACTTGCGTTTGACCACGACGCGTTCATCGCGGTCGACTCCGTGGAGTTGAAACACGTTCTTTGCCAAATCCAGACCAATGCGGGTAACGTTCATTTCGGGCTCCTTCCTTGTTGACTGGTGGTGACTTCTCCAGTCTGGCACAGAGATGCCGTTGCAGAAGGGAGGAGTCCATCCCATTGGAAAAGCCGGCGGCTTTATGCTGGCGCCTTCCGCCGCATGCAAGGTCTCAGCACGGTCTTCGTGGTAGCCCACCCAGCCGATTGGTCTCGGCTGATCGTTGACGATGCTTCACCAGAGAGCGGTGCGTTAGATCAACTGTGTTTCATACGGCGGAAGGCGCGATAAAGCCGCTTTTCGGCCCTACGCGGGCTGCCTGGCCTGGTCGAGCGCATCCTGGTCGACAGCGACTTCCCGACCACGTCGGGCCGGAGCGGACATGGCCTCGGCCCAGGCGATGCGGCTGACGGCAACGGATTCGGCGGCATCTACCGCCGCATGCACCGCATCACTCCCAGCCTCGTCCACATAAAATTTGAACAGCGCGGACGTATCCAGATAGAGAATCACCCTCGGTCCTCAATTGCCATGTCAGACAGCGACTTGCCTTGTTTGGCCAGCTTGATCCGAGCGCCCGCCGGCTTGCCGCCATGCCACTCGGCCTCGCCGGACGCCAGCATGGCCGAGAGTCCTTGGCTGGCGACAGCGGTTATGCCCAGTACGCGTGCTATCGGGAGTTTGTGCGAGGTGACAACCAGATCCTCGCCAGTTTGAGCACGCGCCAGATAACTGGAAAGATGGCTTTTGAATTCACGAACGGAGACTTCCATGCCGGGCTCCTGGGTCGAACAATGAATATGTACCCACAAAAGCAAACGACGACCGAAGTCGCCGTTTTTTACACTGCCGGAAGGATGATCAGGACTTGCGGCGGCGCATCAGACACAGGCTGGCCAGACCCAAGCCGAGGAGAGCGAGGGTGGCGGGTTCGGGAACTTGTGCGGATGCCCCTCCTGTAAGGGTAAAGCCAGCACTTGTGCCCTTATGAAATTGGTTATCTTGCTGGTAGAGATTGCCGCCGCCGCCGAGATAGCCCCAGACACCCAAGTTGGAACCGCTATAAAAACTTGCGTAGTAGGAGCCAGCTCCGAGGGTCAAACCCACCAAATCGTCGGTTTCCACGATCACAGCAGTACTGCCGATGGAATTGCTTGTGAAGCCGCTGGGGGCGATGTCCTGGCTGAAAAGTTGTGTGCCTGGGAGATTTGAACCGTCGATGCTCCACACGGAGAAGTTGACTGTGTTGGGCCAATAAGGGGGGGCGTCGTATAGTGAGACGCTAAACCCAGTGATCGTCGCGGAGCCGTTCAGGGTGAACTGATCAAAGATTCGATATGATCCATCGCAACTGGAGCACCACGCTGAAGTGAGTTGAGTCGTATCAGTCAGATCTGGAACGGACTGAAAAAGTACTGCTGCGTTCGCGTTCAGTGCCGACAAAGAGATAATTGCGGAAATTAACGTACGTTTCATGGTATTTCCCTTGGTTAGTTGTAAGGCAATTGGCTAAAGCACTCTTCATGCCAATAAATAATATCCTTACAATTCAATGCCTTGCCTTGCCTTGCCTTGCCTTGCATGAGTGTAAAAATTTCCGACAAAAGCCTGTGCGTACTTGACAAGTTGTCCAGATTGCCCGAATCTCGTCCCAACATTCGCGAGGTGGAAATCATGCAAACGATTCAGGTGGGTGAATTCAAGGCGCGGTTTTCTGAAATCATCGAAGCCGTGCGCGCGGGCGAGACGGTGGTGGTCAGTTATGGGCGCAGCCGGGAAAACGTGGCCGCGCTGATTCCATTCAACCAGCTTCCCGCCGCCGAGCCGCGTAACCTGGGCATTCTGTCGGGGCAGGCCAGTGTGACGTTCGCACCGGATTTCGAACTGTCCGACGAAGAATTGCTGCGCGCATGAAATGCCTGCTCGATACGCATGCCTTGCTTTGGGCGTTGATCTCGCCCGATAGGCTCTCGGAGCCGGCGCGCGCAGCCTTGACTTCCCCGGATAACCCGGTGTTTGTCAGTGCCATTTCTTTCTGGGAAATTGCGCTCAAACATCGGCTGGGCAAGCTGCATCTGCAAGGTGTGACCCCGGATGCGCTTCCCGACGCAGCGTTGCGCCAGGGATTTGAGTTGCTGCCGCTGGATGCGCGTCTGGCCGCTGGCTTTTCTGCTTTGCCCGACATCCCCAACCATCGCGACCCGTTCGACCGCATGTTGATCTGGCAGGCGGTTTCCTTGGGCCATACTTTGGTCAGTTGTGATCGCAAGATCGAGACCGATGCGCTGCCCGGGTTGAAAGTCTTATGGTGAGGGAAAATCGAAAAATGGCTGTTACCTATTGCCCCCTTTGCTCACCGACCAACGAAGAAGTCCTCTGGTCCGACGCCTTC
>CAZUSF010000338.1:0-2863 GCA_964623355.1 uncultured Thiobacillus sp.
AACCGTGACCCAGAACATCTCGCCAAGTTGCGGGACTACTACGCCGAGTCACGTCGCATCCCTTCATTTCAACGGATCGGCGAGTTGATCGGCACCTCCAAACCGGCTGCCCGCAAATTTATGGAGCGGCTGGAAAAGCACGGGTTTGTCGAGCGCACGCCAGATGATGACGCATGGATCCCAGGTCGGCGGTTCTTCGAGCACGCACTGAGCGAGGATGCGATTCGCGCCGGCATGCCGGCCATGGCCAGGGACGTCAGTACCACGCCGTTCTATTTCGATGAATATCTGGTGAAGGAACCCTCCCGGACGGTACTCGTTCCGGTGCGGGGTGATTCCATGGCCGATGCGCACATCGACGATGGCGATCTGGCGGTCATTGAGCGCGGTTCCGAAGCCAATGTCGGCGACTTCGTCGTGGCTATCGTCGATGGTGACTACACGCTCAAGGAACTGGTACTGGAACAAGGCCGCTTTGCGTTGAAGCCGCACAACCCGTCCTACCCCCTCATCGTTCCCGAGGCCGAACTGGAAATCTTCGGTGTCATGGTCGGCCTGGTCCGACGATTCCAAAGCTAACTCACGGCCATGAGTTCCTGCTTTCACGCGGGAGGCCTGCCGGCCTTCCAGGCTCCCCCTTTCTCTCTCGACGAACCGCTTTCCGTGGTGCCGTTACCCGGCGTGCCCCTCCTGGCGACGCCAGTACCGGCGGGTTTTCCGTCGCCGGCTGACGATTACATTGAGGGGCGCATCGATCTCAATGAACACCTGATCGCCCACAAGGAGGCGACTTTCTTCGTGCGCGTTGCCGGTGAGTCGATGGTCGGGTTTGGTATCCACCATGGCGATCTGCTGGTGGTCGACCGTGCTATCGATGCCGTTGATCGCAGCGTGGTGATCGCGGTGGTCGATGGCGATTTCACCGTAAAGCAACTTTGCCTTATCCCGAACGGCGTGCTGCTTCGTTCCGGTAGCGCCACGCATTCGGACATTTTCGTGGGTGAGGAACAGACGCTGTCGGTCTGGGGTGTCGTGCGCTGGTCGATCCATCAGGTGTGGTCATGCCCCGAAACCTCGCGCTGATCGACTGCAACAATTTCTACGCCTCCTGCGAGCGGGTTTTTAATCCGGCGCTGGAAGGTAAGCCTCTCGTGGTGTTGTCCAACAACGACGGCTGTGTCGTGGCACGCTCCCAGGAAGTGAAGGATCTGGGCATCAAGATGGGCGTGCCCTGGTTCCAGATCGAACACCTGGCCAAACAGCATGGGATCGTGGCGTTTTCCAGCAACTACGCGCTCTATGCCGACATGAGCAACCGGGTGATGGCCATCCTCGCCACGTTCTCGCCCAGCCAGGAGGTGTACTCCATCGACGAGTGTTTTCTCGATCTGGCTGGTTTCGAGCGTCGGGGATTTACCCATTACGGGCAGGAGATGCGCAGCGCGATCAAGCGCTGGGTCGGCCTGCCGGTGTGCGTCGGCATCGCGCCGACCAAGACCCTCGCCAAGCTGGTCAACCATGTTGCCAAGAAACGCCCGCAGTTCGATGGAGTGTGCAATTACAACGATTTCAGTGCTGGTGAGATCGACGCCCTCATGGGCGAACTCCCTGTAAGTGAAGTGTGGGGTGTCGGCAGCCGCTACGCCGAGCGCCTGCAGCATATGGGCATTCACACAGTGCGCGATCTGCGCCAGGCACAGCCTAAGGCGATGCGCCAGCATTTCTCCGTGGTGATGCAGCGCACCGTGGCAGAACTCAATGGCGAATCCTGCCTGGACCTGGAGGAAATGGCCCCGGCCAAGAAGCAGATCATGTCGTCCCGCTCCTTCGGCAGGCCCGTTTTTGCTCTGGATGAACTTGCGGAATCGGTGGCGAGCTACATGAGTCGCGCGGCAGAAAAACTTCGCCGCCAGCACTCCCTGGCTGGTGCGGTGCAGGTCTACGTTCGCACGAATCCGTTCAAGGAACGGCAACCGCAGTACAGCCAGGGCATGATCCTGCCGCTGCCCGACCCGACGGATGACACGCGTCAACTGGTCTCTGCCGCGATTACGGTTCTGCGCCGGCTCTATAAGCCCGGCTTCGCCTATGCCAAGACCGGCGTCATGCTGACTGAAATTATCTCGGCCAATCAGCGGATGCCGACGTTATTTGATGACACTGTCGGTATGGCCCGGAGCAAGAACTTGATGCTCGCCGTGGACAGCATCAACCAAGCCTACGGCCGCGGCGCCATCCGATTGGCGGCTGAAGGCCTGAGTCAGCCCTGGAAAATGCGCGCCGGCAGGCGATCCCCGGCATTCACGACCCGTCTTTCTGATGTGGTGGTGGCGCATGCAACCTGAAAGCCTCGTCATCACACCTCCTTGAGGAGGAGCCTTGAAAGCGGGATTTTTCCGCATGTAGAAAACATTATTGCCCGCTGCACTGGCTACTCCCTTTCGAAATCAACCGCGCCCGTGGGGGCGCATTTCGCAAAGGAGAGTAGTCATGAAAACCATCATCTTTGAAGGTGAAACCGGTTCCCCGGATTGTCCGGAATGGCATGCCTGGCGCAAGCTCGGCATCGGGGGCAGCGATGCCCCTGTGCTGGCTGCCGAGGCCGGCATCGTCCAGAAGGCGAAATGGATGGATTCCATCCAGGCGCTCTGGGAGATGAAGACTGGCAAGCGGGATCCCAAGCCGGCCAACCCGGCCATGATGCGGGGTCGCAAGTACGAGGAAGCGGCTCGCATCGCCTACGAGAAATCCACCGGGAATCTGGTGAACTCCGCGTTTGGCGAGAACGACACGTTGTCCTACGTGCGTGCGAGCTTCGATGGCCTGTCGTTCGATGGCAACCTGATCGTCGAGATCAAGGTGC
>CAZUSF010000339.1:0-2862 GCA_964623355.1 uncultured Thiobacillus sp.
GTCGGCATCTTCAAGGTGATGGCGCCGCGCCCGGTCACCATTCGCCTGCTCGACCCGCCGATCCACGAATTCCTGCCCAGCGCCGATCAACTGGTGGAAGAACTCGATCAGCTGAAACACCTGCGCGACACCTTGCGCGGCATGCAGGTGCTGTCCGATGCGGTGGACTTCATGTATCGCACCCGCGACACGCATCCGCAGGTGCGAATGACTGCCGACCCGGTGCTGGTCGACGAAGCCATCCTGAACAAGGAGACCATGCTGAAGAAGGTGCGCGCGCTGTTCGAGGTCAACCCGATGCTCGGCCATCGCGGCGTCCGCCTCGGCCTGACCTACCCGGAAATCTACTCGATGCAGATTCGCGCCATCCTGGAAGCCGCCGCCGAATGCCAGCAAGCCGGCATCGAGGTGCATCCGGAAATCATGGTGCCGCAGGTCTGTACCGCGCAGGAACTGAAGCAGGTCAAGGCCTGGGTGGAAGTCATCCGGGCCGAGGTCGAAGCCTCCGCCGGGCTGAAACTGAGCTTCAAGTTCGGCTCCATGCTGGAAGTGGTGCGCGCCTGCATGCGCGCCGAAAGCCTGGCCGAGGAAGCGGAGTTCTTCTCCTTCGGCACCAACGACCTGACCCAGGCCACCTTCTCGTTCTCGCGCGAGGATGCCGAGAACAAATTCCTGCCGATGTACAACCAGCACCGGATCCTGCAGGACAACCCGTTCGAGGTGCTCGACATCAAGGGCGTCGGCAAGCTGATGAAGCTGGCCGTGGGTTGGGGACGCGACGCCCGGCCGGGGATGAAGATCGGCATTTGCGGCGAACACGGCGGCCACCCGGCCTCGATCCGCTTCTGCCACGACATCGACCTGAGCTACGTTTCCTGCTCCGGCCCGCGCGTACCGGTTGCAAGGCTGGCGGCGGCGCAGGCGGCGATCAACGCAGCAGCAGGTTGAATGGTGCTGCTCAGCGTCAGCCAGGCCTGGGGCGTACTGGCCATCGCGATCGTGCTGGAAGTCGCCGGCACGACCTCGATGCGCCTCAGCGAAGGCTTCAGCCGCTTGACGCCTTCAGTCCTGATCTTCGTTTTCTATGCAGCCTCGTTTGCGCTCAACACCCTGGTCATCCGCGTACTTGGCCTCAGCGTCGTGTATGCCGTCTGGTCCGGCGTCGGCACCGTGTTGACCGCGCTGATCGGCTTCCTCTACTTCAAGGAGCCGGCAACCACGCTGAAAATGATCAGCATCGGCCTCATCGTGATCGGCGTTTTCGGCCTGCACGCGGCCTCACGCGTCAGTCCGTGAGACGACATGCGCCAGCACACCGACAACCAGCGCTCGATCCAGCTGTATCGTGAACACGCAGCAAGCTATGACGAATCCGCCCGCTTCACCATGCCGCTGCGCCGCCGCGCAATCGCCCTGCTCAAGCTGCGCCCGGGCGATGTCGTGCTCGACGTCGGCGCCGGCACCGGCCTCAGCTTCGAACTGCTGCGCGAAGCCGTCGGCACATCCGGTCGCGTGCTCGCCTTCGAGCAGAGTCCGGACATGTTTGCGCTGGCCAGCGCGCGCGTGGCGCGTCACGGCTGGCAGAACGTCTGGCTGGCGAATACGGCGGCGGAAATCGTCGAATTGCCGGATATCGCAACGCCCTGGACGACCCGGTTCTGCTGTTCAAGACCGAGGGTGGTGGCTTCAATCGGCTGGGCAAACTGTTCGACGGCCAACTGCTGCAAACCCTGGAAGCCTTCAACGAAGCGCTCTGGCAGCCAACGGCAGCAGTCTTGAGCTTCGCTCGCAATAACACTAAAGTAAGGAATCCTTACTTCTTACATCGAGACACACTATGCTCGCCAAGATGACCGCCAAGAACCAGCTCACCCTGCCCAAGAGCGTGACCAACGCCCTTGGCCCTACCGATTACTTCGATGTGCAGACCCGCGACGGCCAGATTATCCTCACCCCGGTACGCATCCAGCGCGCCGACGCGGTGCGCGCCAAACTGGCGGAACTTGACCTGCAAGAGCAGGACATCGCAGATGCCGTCGCCTGGGCGCGCCAACCCGCGGACAACAAGAAGCAATGAGCCAGCCACCGCGCGTGGTGCTGGACACCAACCTGGTGCTCTCCGCCCTGGTCTTCGCCCAAGGCCGCCTCACCGTGTTGCGCCATGCCTGGCAGGAAGCCCGCATTGTTCCGCTCGTATCCAAGGTCACCACCGCCGAACTGATCCGGGTACTGACCTATCCCAAGTTCAAGCTGGATGCGGATAAACAGGGCGAGTTGTTGGCCGACTATTTGCCCTGGTGCGAAACCGTGCGTATTCCCAACCCGCCGCCCACCACCCCGGTCTGTCGCGATGTTTATGACCAACCGTTTTTGCTGCTCGCCGTCGCCGCACAGGCCGACTACCTGGTCAGCGGCGATCTGGATTTGCTCAGCCTCGCCGGCCAGATTGCCTGCCCCATCGTTAACGCCGACAACTTCCTGAAGACCCTCAACTCATGACCACCCGCGACATCGTCGGCAAGCTCTGGAATCTCTGCAACGTTCTCAAGGACGACGGCGTCACCTACCACCAGTACGTCACCGAACTCACCTACCTGCTGTTCCTCAAGATGGCCGAGGAAACCGGCCAACAAAACCAGCTCCCCGCCGGCTACCGCTGGAACGACATGGAAGCCCAATCAGCCCCCGACCGGCTGGCGTTCTACAAAGTGCTGCTCATCCACCTGGGCGGCCATGGCTCGCAACTGGCGAAGGAAATCTTAGGGCACGCGATAGCCGAGACGACCGTTCCCGTTTCGGTGCACTGGCCTTCCCGCCCTTGCACCGGAGTCTTGCTCGCCGGCGCAACCTGAAAGCCATCAC
>CAZUSF010000340.1:0-2851 GCA_964623355.1 uncultured Thiobacillus sp.
ATGTGAAGAACATGATCACCGGTGCCGCGCAGATGGACGGCGCGATCCTGGTCGTTTCCGCCGCCGACGGTCCGATGCCGCAAACGCGCGAGCACATCCTACTTGCCCGTCAGGTTGGCGTGCCGTACATGATCGTCTACATGAACAAAGCCGACATGGTGGACGACGCCGAGTTGCTCGAACTGGTTGAAATGGAAGTGCGTGAACTGCTGAGCAAATACGACTTCCCGGGCGACGACACCCCGATCATCATCGGCTCCGCACTGAAAGCGCTCGAAGGCGACCAGAGTGAAATCGGCGAACCCAGCATCTTCCGCCTCGCCGAAGCGCTGGACAGCTACATCCCGATGCCCGAGCGCGCCATCGACAAACCCTTCCTGATGCCGGTTGAAGACGTGTTCTCCATCTCCGGTCGCGGCACGGTCGTCACTGGTCGTGTTGAACGCGGCATCATCAAGGTGGGTGAAGAAATCGAAATCGTCGGCATCAAGCCGACGGTCAAGACCATCTGTACCGGCGTTGAAATGTTCCGCAAGCTGCTCGACCAGGGTCAGGCCGGCGACAACATTGGCGCCCTGCTGCGTGGCACCAAGCGTGAAGACGTCGAGCGTGGCCAGGTGCTGGCCAAGCCGGGCAGTATCACCCCGCACACCAAGTTCAGCGCTGAAATCTACGTGCTGAGCAAAGACGAAGGTGGTCGTCACACCCCGTTCTTCAACGGCTACCGTCCGCAGTTCTACTTCCGCACCACCGACGTCACCGGCGCGATCGAACTGCCGGCCGGCACCGAAATGGTGATGCCGGGCGACAACGTATCGATCACCGCCGCATTGATTGCCCCGATCGCGATGGAAGAAGGCTTGCGCTTCGCCATCCGTGAAGGTGGTCGTACCGTCGGTGCCGGCGTCGTCGCTAAAGTCATCGAGTAATCAAGGCTAAATAACCATGCAAAGTCAAAAAATCAGAATCCGCCTCAAAGCCTACGATTACAAGTTGATCGACCAATCGGCAATGGAAATTGTAGATACAGCGAAACGTACTGGCGCTGTTGTCAAGGGGCCGGTGCCCCTTCCTACTTCGATCGAGCGCTTCGATATCCTGCGCTCGCCTCACGTTAATAAGTCTTCACGTGATCAACTTGAAATTCGGACGCACAAGCGTTTGATGGATATTGTCGATCCGACTGACAAAACGGTTGATGCTTTGATGAAACTTGATCTTCCTGCTGGCGTAGACGTCGAGATCAAGTTACAGTAGCAAGCTGTGTAAATGGAGCGTAAAGCTCCACTTGTAAATCTGCCGGCCAATTGAAGTCGGCACCTAATGAGGATAACAAAATGAGTTTAGGCCTTGTCGGTCGCAAGATCGGCATGACCCGCATATTTACCGAGGATGGTGTATCTATCCCGGTGACCGTGCTGGACGTGTCAAATAATCGCGTAAGCCAAGTTAAAACACCTGGAACAGATGGGTATTCTGCGCTTCAGGTTGCTTTTGGATTGCGCAAACCCAGTCGGATTACCAAACCTGTAGCTGGTCACCTGGCAAAATCAGGCGTAGATGCGGCTGCCGGCATGATGGAGTTTCTGGTCGATGCAGAGACTTCTTCCGCATATCAACCGGGTGCGGCTGTTTCTGTCGAAATATTTGCTGCTGGTCAAATGGTTGATGTTTCGGGTGTCACCCAAGGTAAGGGTTTCGCCGGAACGATTAAGCGCCACCATTTCAAGTCCCAGCGCGCAACGCACGGTAATTCACGCTCGCACAATGTTCCTGGCTCGATTGGTCAGGCGCAGGATCCGGGCCGGATTTTCCCGGGTAAGCGGATGTCGGGTCATCTTGGTGCCGTGAACAGGACTATTCAGAATCTCGAAATAGTTCGCGTGGATCTTGAGCGTCAATTGCTTCTCATAAAAGGTGCCGTACCTGGTTCCAAGGGTGGCGATGTTGTTGTTCGCCCTGCAGTTAAAGGGGGTGCATGATGGAACTACAGCTAATTAATGACCAGGGTCAGAGTGCCGGTGTGGTTGCTGCCTCTGATGCTGTATTTGGCCGTGAATATAATGAGGCTTTAGTGCATCAACTGATCACCGCTTTCTTGGCTAATGCCAGAACGGGTGATCGTGCTCAGCTTACGCGCGCTGAAGTGCGTCACAGCACCAAAAAACCCTTTAAACAAAAGGGTACTGGCCGTGCTCGCGCTGGTATGACCTCATCGCCGATCTGGCGTGGCGGTGGCCGTGCTTTCCCGAACAAGCCTGATGAAAACTTTACCCAGAAAGTGAATCGGAAAATGTATCGCGCAGGTATCGCGTCGATCTTTTCCAAACTCGTACAAGATGGTCGGTTGGCGGTAGTGGAAACACTCGGAATCGATTCACCTCGTACCAAAATCCTGGCTGGAAAATTGAAGAATTACGGCATTGCTGATCGCGTGCTGATCATTGATTCTGTGGTTGATGATAATTTGTGGTTGTCGGCTCGGAATATGCATCAAGTCCTCGTGCTTGAGCCGCATCAAGCCGATCCTGTAAGTTTGGTTCGCTACGACCGTGTGTTGATGACTCGCGACGCAGTCAAGTCCATCGAGGAGATGTATTCATGAAAACCGCGCCGATGAAAGAAGAGCGTCTGCTGCAGGTGATCCTCGCGCCCGTCATCTCCGAAAAAGCGACTATGCTGGCTGATAAACGTGAACAAGTCATTTTTCGCGTGGCGACAACCGCTACCAAGCCGGAAGTTAAGGCTGCTGTTGAATTGCTGTTTAAGGTTCAGGTCAAGGCCGTGAATCTCCTTAACGTCAAGGGCAAGAGCAAGCGCTTTGGTCGCTTCAATGGTTCACGGGCAGGCT
>CAZUSF010000341.1:0-2850 GCA_964623355.1 uncultured Thiobacillus sp.
CTACTGGCGTTGATGCTGTTCCTGCATCGTGGCGAGTTGGTGGAGGGAGAAATATTTGCGCGAGATGGCGTCGTGCAGGCGGCCCAGGTCGGCCTGGATCTGATCCAGATGTTCATGCAAGGTGGCGGGCGAGACGTCATCAAAATTCATCGCTTCCAGCCGTCGCCAGGCAACGCGGGCGGCCTGCAACGGGGCCTGGTAATCGGTCAGAACTGACAGCGAGCTTTCGATTTCGCCCAGACAGAAGGTCACCGTGCGCGGGAAGTGCGCATCGGTCAGCAGGTACTTCGCGACCGCCGGGCCGTTGACGTGGACGCCGACATGCTGGCGATACATCTGGAACGCGGACAAGGCGTTCAACGTGCTCATCCACAGGCGTTCGCGCGCCATGTCGGCGGTGGCGTCGACCGGCAGGTTGACCGCCGAGTTGACGTCGATGATGCGGGTGGTCATGTCGGCGCGTTCCAGGTTGCGGCCGAGCTGGAGGAATTGATACGCCAGGTCATGGCTCATCGAGCCGACCAGCAATCCGATCACCGATTGCCGGCGCTCGATGATGCCGTTCAGCACTTCATAGCGCTGGCTGCGGCCGTGCGTCGCATGGGCGGCGTTTTCCCGCGTGTACAGATAGAGGCCGTTGATCCGCTCCCAGATTTCCATCGGCAGCACCTCGCGGAAGGTGCGCGTGTTTTCGCGAGCGCTGTGGATGCTGGCGAAGATCGAGCCGGGGTTGCGTTCGTCGAGGATGAGAAACCGCATGATGTCGGCCTCGTTCGCGGTGACGTAATGCTTGTTGTACAGCGCGTCGAGGCCCGCCACCTTGAGCAGGGTGTCCCAGCCGAACGAAGCGCCACGCGGCAGATCGAGCAGCACCTGGGTGGTGCTGTTGATGAAGCGGGCAGTGTTTTCGGCGCGTTCAAGATAACGCGCCATCCAGTAAAGACTTTCAGCGACTCGGGAAAGCATGATGGGCTCCGAAAAACTTTGTGGCTACTTTCATGGCTTCGTCATTCCCGCGAAGGCGGGAATCCAGGACGTGAGACCAATCTGCAAAATGAGCCTTCAGATGATCGACAACCTGGATTCCCGCATGCGCGGGAATGACGGCGGGGTATTCATTCTTCGACATCAATGATCCAGGTGTCCTTGGCGCCACCGCCTTGCGACGAATTGACGATCAGCGATCCGGCTTGCATCGCCACCCGGGTAAGGCCGCCGGTGGTGCAGTAAAGCTTTTTGGATTGCAGGATGAAGGGTCGCAAATCGAGGTGGCGTGGTTCCAGATGATCGTCAATCAGGGTCGGCGCGGTGGACAGCGCCAGCGTTGGCTGGGCCATGTAGTTACGTGGGTTGGCCTTGATCAGTTCGGCAAACTGGTCGCGTTCTTCCTGTGTCGCGCGCGGGCCGATCAGCATGCCGTAGCCGCCGGATTCGTTGGCCGGCTTCACCACCAGCTTGTCCAGATTGGCCAGCACATATTCCTTTTGATCCTCGTACATGCACAAGTAGCTGGGCACGTTGGGGATGATTGGTTCCTGATCGAGGTAGTACTTGATCACCTTCGGGATGAAGGCATACACCACCTTGTCGTCCGCCACACCGGCGCCGGGGGCATTGGCGATGCCGACATTACCGGCGCGCCAGGCTCGCATCAGGCCCGGTACACCGAGCGCGGAATCTTCGCGGAAGGCTTCCGGATCGAGAAAATCATCGTCGATGCGGCGATAGATCACATCCACCCGGCGCAAGCCGGAAATGGTCTTCATATAGACGCAGTTGTCCTTCTGCACCACCAGGTCGCTGCCTTCGACCAGGACTGCACCCATTTTTTGCGCCAGGTAGCTGTGCTCGAAATAGGCCGAATTGAAGATGCCCGGCGTCAGCACCACGACCACCGGACGCGTGCCTTCTCGGGGTGACAAGGCGGCCAGGGTGTCGTAAAGCCGCGCCGGATAGTCGTCCACCGGCATGATGTGGGAGGCCTGGAACAATTCCGGGAACAGGCGTTTCATCAACTGGCGGTTTTCCAGCATGTAGGAAACACCGGATGGCACGCGCAGATTGTCTTCCAGCACATACACCGTGCCGTCGCCGTCGCGCACCAGATCAGTGCCGCAGACATGCGCCCAGACACCAAAACGGGGCGTCATGCCCTTGCATTGCTCACGAAAGTTTTTCGAGCCGTCCAGCACTTCAAGCGGGAATACGCCGTCCTTGACGATGCGCTGTTCGTTGTACAGATCGTTGATGAACATGTTGAGCGCGGTCAGGCGTTGCTTCAGGCCTTCCTCGATCCGCGTCCATTCTTTCTTGGCCATCACGCGCGGGATGATGTCGAACGGCCAGGCGCGGTCGATGTTGCCCGCCTCGCTGTAGACGGTGAAGGTGATGCCCATGGTCATGATTGCCGCGTTCACCGCCTGGCGGCGCTCTTCCAGATCCGCCGCATCGAGCGTATCGAGGTGTTCGAACAGGGTGCGGGCGGCGGCGCGGGGTTCGCAATCCGGTGCGATGAGTTCATCGAAGAATTCATCAAAGAATTCGCCTGCTGCATAGTCCTTGGTCAGGGTGTTCATGGCAAAGCTCCTTTTATGGCCTGATCTTTGCAAGGACCGTGCCAGTCGTAGGCGAGCGCCACGGTTTGTCGCTCGCCTGCTATGCTCAACCCGTTTTCGAATGAGGAATTGATCGTGACTTACTGCGTAGGCATGTTGATGGACGCGGGACTGGTATTTCTTTCCGACACCCGGACCAACGCCGGGGTTGACCAGATCAACACCTTCCGCAAGATGAGTGTTTTCGAACAGCCGGGTGAACGCGTGCTGGTGCTGCTCTCGGCCGGCAATCTGG
>CAZUSF010000342.1:0-2848 GCA_964623355.1 uncultured Thiobacillus sp.
GCGCATCCCCCTCCTCCACTTACCTGCCCCCCCAGATCAATGAATCTCGGGTAGCCAGGAAGGAGATGCGTGACATTCCCGCCACGCGTGAAAGCGCGGCAGGCCTTAACAAAGATGATAGAACCGCACAGCCCTCCTCTTACCCCGTAACAGAATCCGAGAACCTAAATACCCGGCAGACGGCCGCAGCAAATCAAGCACGAGTTGAGGGCAACACAGCCAGTGAGCGCGAAAACCGGGCCGAGATTAATAGGGCTGACACACAACGCGCGCAGGCACTTCAAGCGGCCGCCCCCGCGGGCGGCAAAATCAAGCTGGATGTTGAAGATGGAAATCGCGTGCTGCAGGTTTATGACAGCAAAGACGTATTGATCTATCAACTGCCTCCCAAAGGGGCGCTGATGCTGATCAAGGCGCAGGAAAACGCCCAACAATCCCAGGTTCAAACCAGCGCCTGAACTGACTTTCCATCAGCGGCATCCACAACTTGCCGCGTCAGCATCGTCCGAAACGTGTTCGCCTCATACAATGGCGACCATGTCTGACACTTCCCACCCTCCTTACGCCCAACTCACGCCGGATACTGTTCTCGACGCGCTGGATCATATTGGCTTGCGAACCGATGGTCGTTTGTTGGCCCTGAACAGTTATGAAAATCGGGTTTTTCAAGTCGGACAGGAAGACAGCGCGCCAGTTGTCGCCAAGTTTTATCGGCCTGGGCGCTGGTCTGATGCCGCGATACTTGAAGAGCATGCCTTTACGCTGGAACTCGCCAGCCGCGAAATTCCCGTCGTACCACCGTTGATTCTTGCCGAACAGTCGAGTCTGCATACGCATCTGGGGTTCCGTTTTGCGGTCTATCCACGGCGCGGTGGACGCATGCCTGAATTCGACCGGAGTGAAACCCTGGAATGGATGGGCCGATTCATTGGTCGCATCCATGCTGTTGGCGCGCTCCGGCCTTACAGCCACCGCCCGACGCTGGACATCGCCAGTTTCGGGGAAGAACCGCGTGCATTTCTACTTCAAGGCGATTGGTTGCCGCCTGATCTGCTGCCAGCCTGGAGCAGCGTGATCGACCAGGCACTGGATGCCGTTCATGCCTGTTTCAAGCGAGCCGGGCAGGTCGCGCATCTGCGCCTGCATGGCGACTGCCACGCCGGCAATGTGCTGTGGACGGATGACGGCCCGCATTTTGTCGATTTCGACGACAGCCGCATGGGCCCGGCCATCCAGGATCTCTGGATGCTGCTTTCCGGCGACCGTGCCGACATGGTCCGACAACTGGCTGACGTCCTCGCCGGTTACGAAGATTTCTGCGAATTCGATACGCGTGAACTTTATCTGCTCGAAGCGCTGCGCACTTTGCGCCTGATTCATTATTCGGCCTGGATCGCACGGCGCTGGCACGACCCCGCTTTTCCCGCCGCATTTCCATGGTTCAACACCCAGCATTACTGGCAGGATCGGATTCTGGAACTGCGCGAGCAGATCGCATTGATGCAGGAAGAGCCGCTATGGCCGGTTTGAACAACCTATTGGAGGCCTGTCATGTGTGGCATCGCGGGTGAATTCCGTTTCGACAGCAAAGCACCCGACCAGGCAAGACTGCAACGCATGGTCGACAAACTGGCTCGCCGCGGCCCGGATGGCGAAGGTCTATATTTCGACGGTCGTGTCGCCCTGGGCCATCGCCGCCTGGCGATCATTGACCTGTCGGATCGCTCTCGCCAACCCATGCTGGATGATGCCGCCGGCCTTGCGCTGGTGTTCAACGGCACCATCTACAACTATCCGCAGATCCGCGCCGAACTGATCGCCAAGGGCCACACTTTCCATTCCGATGGCGATACCGAAGTCATCCTGCGCGCCTATGTCGAATGGGGCGACGATTGCCCCACCCATCTTCACGGCGCCTTCGCCTTCGCCATCTGGGACCGTCAGGCCGGGGAAGTTTTCCTGGCGCGCGACCGCCTTGGCATCAAGCCGCTTTATTACAGTCAGGATGAAAACTGCATTCGCTTCGCATCCACACCACAAGCGCTTCTGGCTGCGGGCGGCGTCGATACCTCGATCGATTCGACTGCCCTGCATCATCACCTTACGCTGCACGCCGTAGTCCCCGCACCGCGCACATTGCTGAATGGCGTCCGCAAACTGGAGCCTGCCAGTCTGATGCGCATCGACACCAGCGGACGGAGGAAAAGTCGCGTTTACTGGCGCCTCAGTGCAACCCGGCCGGAACCTGCCATGAAAGCGGCGGAATGGCGCGAAGCAATCCACAACGCGCTGCGCAACGCCGTGCGCAAGCGCATGTTGATTGCCGACGTCAAAGTCGGCGTGCTGCTCTCGGGTGGTCTCGACTCCAGTTTGCTGGTCGCGTTGCTGGCTGAACAAGGCGTCGAGGATTGGATGACCTTTTCTGTCGGCTTTGAAGACCAGCCGGAAGAAAGCGGCAATGAGTTCGAATACTCCGACGCAGTCGCCCAGCATTTCTCGACGCGTCATCACCAGTTCCACATCCCCAACAACCAGGTGCTGGCGCGCTTGCCGGAAGCGGTCGCGCAGATGTCGGAACCGATGGTCAGTCAGGACGCGGTAGCGTTCTACCTGCTGGCGGAACAGGTCTCGAAAAGTGTCAAGGTGGTGCAAAGCGGCCAGGGTGCCGATGAGGTTTTTGGCGGTTATTACTGGTACCCGAAGATGCACGCGGAAAAACACGGCACGCCACTGGAGCGTTTCAGCCGACATTATTTCGACCGCGACCATGCCGAATATCTTGCTACCGTCAATCCGGCGCTGCACGGCCTGGATCACACCGCATTCACCGTTTCGGCGCGGCTGACCG
>CAZUSF010000343.1:0-2826 GCA_964623355.1 uncultured Thiobacillus sp.
CAGCCAGGCCGCGAATGATCGGCAGGCTGGAAACGCCGCCGCCGGTCTGGAAAGCCACACCGGGAATGTCGCGCAGCAAACTCGCCGTGTCACTGGTGGAAGAGCGCATCGGCGCCAGTTCTGTTTCGCCCAGTTTGATCACGCTGAAACGTTGCAGCGCACTTCTTTGCGCGGTCACGACGATTTCGTCCAACATCGGTACGTCTGCCGCAAAGCCATAAAAGGGACTGGCGGCCAATACCGCGACAATGGGATTCAAGCGCAACTTCATGTTCAGACTCCGAGTTCAAAAAAACGGCCCGCTACGGGCATGAACCGAAGTGGGCCGAAAGATACGTCAGTACGTCAAAAGCCGTAAACGTATGGAAGCGGAGTCATCTTAGCGAGGCGCGCCGGACGCCGGAATGCGACATGTTGTCGCAGCCCCCCTTTGGAGGAGGCGTGTCACTTTCGCGCCTGTAAAATCGCGGCATGCGTTTGATCTCAAGATTATTTCGGGTGGACAGCGAACTGCTTCCACACCTTGCCCAGCAACGCTTGATCAAGGTGCGCGCGACGCTGATTCTGGGCGAGTGGCTGGGCATTGGCCTGCTGACCTGGGTATTGCATGCGCGCTTGCCGCTGCTTTCGCTGGCTTTGATTCTCGCTCTGCATGTCACGTTGAACGGCGTTGCCTGGCTGCGTTTGCGCGCTGGCGGCGCGGCACTGACCGAAGTGACACTGCAACTGGCAGTGGATGCGGCTTGCATCGGCGCTCTGGTGTATCTGACGGGTGGTTATGCGAACCCGTTCATATCGCTGTTGCTGGTACCGCTGATTCTGGCGGCGGTGACTTTGCCACCGCTGCATGCCTGGGGCATGGCGGTCTGGGTCGGTGGCTTGTACACAGTGCTGATGCGCTTTTATCAACCGCTGCAGATCCAGGTTTCGGCCGAGGCGGCAGTGGATTTGCATCTGTCCGGCATGTGGCTGAATTTTCTCCTCACCGCCGTATTGGTCGCCGCTTTCGCTGGTCGCCAGGCAGCGACGTTGCGCCTGCGCGATGCCGAGTTGGCACAGGCGCGCGAGCAGCGGCTGCGCGATGAACAATTGTTTGCGCTTGGCCTGCAAGCCGCCACTGCGGCACATGATCTGGCGACGCCGATGAGTTCGGTGCGCATCACGCTGGATGAACTGCGGCGCGACTACGCCGGTGATGATGAACTCGATCAGCCGCTCGGGTTGCTTGCCGGGCAGGTTGCCCGCATGCAAGCGGTGCTTGACCGATTGGGAGATTCAGCGCGCGGTCGCGGTGACCGTGTCGGCCCCCCGATAGCCGTTCAAGCCTGGTTGGCGCGGACGCTCGAACGCTGGGGATTGATGTGGCCACAAGCCCAAGTCACGCTTGACCTGGATGCCGAACTCAATGCAAGTCAGCCTCTGCTGACGGACGATCCGGCGCTGGAGGCGATTCTGGTGGTGCTGCTGAATAATGCGGCGCAGGCCTCGCCCGACGCGATGTTGTTGCGCGCGCGCGTCTTGCCGAAAAGCTTGCTTCTGGAAGTGATTGATCGCGGTGGCGGCTTCGATTCGGGCAAGACCGAGGGCTGGGGCGTCGGCCTGGAACTCGCCCGTGCAACGCTCGAACGCATCGGCGGCAGTCTCGAAATTGGCGCTTCCGAGGCGGGCGGCGTCTGCGCGCGCATCCGCTTGCCGCTGTCATCTGTCGGGGCGGTGTGATGCGTTGGCATATCCTGATCGTGGATGACGATACGGTGTTTGCGCAGACGCTGGCGTTGGCGATGAGTCGCCGTGGTTATACGGTGATGTCGGCGGCGAACAGCGCGGCTGCGCTGGATTTGGCGGCGTCTCAGGTATTCGATGCGGTGGTGCTGGACTTGCGTCTCGGCACCGAGTCTGGCCTGCATCTGATCGAACCGTTGCGAGTGCTGCAACCATTTACGCGGCTGCTGTTGCTGACCGGCTATGCCAGCATTGCGACTGCGGTGGCGGCAATCAAGCTGGGCGCGGTGCAGTATTTGCCGAAGCCGGCCGGCATCGATGAAATCCTCGCTGCGCTGGGCAATGCCGATGCCGCTACGGGTAGTGATGCGGATGTCGAGCCAGCGACCGAGCCCTTATCGGTTGATCGGCTTGAGTGGGAGCATATCCATCAGGTGTTGGCGCAGCATGAGGGCAATCTTTCCGCCACCGCGCGCGCCCTGAAAATGCATCGCCGCACCTTGCAGCGCAAGCTGGCGAAACGGCCGGTGAAAGCCTGAACGACTCAGGGCGCCAGGGTTTCGATCAGGATGTTGCGGTTGGTGTAGATGCAGATATCGGCGGCAATGCCGATCGACTCGCGGACGATGGCTTCAGGATCCAGCTCGCTATGTTCCAGCAGAGCGCGCGCGGCAGACTGGGCGTAGGCGCCGCCGCTGCCGATGGCGGCAATTCCCTGCTCCGGTTCCAGCACATCGCCAGCGCCGGTAATGATCAGCGTGCTGGTGCGATCAGCCACCGCCAGCATGGCTTCCAGGCGACGCAGGATGCGATCGGTGCGCCAGTCTTTGGCCAGCTCCACCGCGCTTCTGACCAGATGCCCCTGGTGTTTTTCCAGCTTCGATTCAAATCGTTCAAATAGCGTGAAAGCATCCGCCGTGCCGCCCGCGAAGCCGGCCAGGATGCGCTCCTGGTAAAGGCGGCGAATTTTTCGAGCTGTCGATTTGATGACGATATTGCCCAATGTGACCTGGCCATCCCCGCCCATCGCGACAGACTCGCCGCGTCGAACCGAAAGAATGGTGGTGCCGTGAAATTGTTCCATGCGAGTCTTGCTTGAAAAGG
>CAZUSF010000344.1:0-2808 GCA_964623355.1 uncultured Thiobacillus sp.
AACAGGGTGTCGAAAAACGTGAAATTCCCTGAAAAATCGTCACCCCGGCCTGCGCCGGGGTGACGGAGTGTTTTTCGACACCCTGTTAATCGCTGCTGATCATTTCAAAGTGGTTTCGATGTCAACCGAGACCATGCCTTTGGGTTCGCTGGCGATTTTCGCGAGATAGCGCTGATTGCCCTTGATCCAGGCATGGGTCTCGGATTCGGGCGTGGCGGATTGCAGTTCCTGCGTGTAACCCAGAGCGGTAAAGCCGCGGACGTAATGGTCGAGCACCGCCACGTAATCCGCCCGACCCTCGAAGTGCACGTTGATCAGCCTGCCTTCCCGATGCCAGAAGGTGCGCGTGAGGCCTGGATAACGCGCCACGGGGGCGATGTCGGTGCCGGTGACATCGCGCTGCGGCCGGTCCCCCGATTTGAGGATGGGCACGACTTCGGCCAGTTTTTCCTGCGCCCCCGGTACCACCTGTTCCACCTGCTTCTCCACCGTCTCCAGCACCCCTCGCGCAGCCTCGGGCGCCGCTGCGCTCCAGCCTTGCACCTGGCCGAAGAACCAGCTGATCAGTGCCAGTGCAGCCCAGATCAGCAGGCCGAACAGCACCAATAGACCGACACCTGCGGCGATCCAGGTACTGCGACGAACTTGAAACAGGCGAGGCGCGAATTGCGCGGCGGCGGCAAATAGCCCGGGTTTGTTCATGGCGACTCCTGCATCGACGAAGGGGGAAGGCGATGACCGGACGCTGCCCGCGCGAGGCGGTCGTTGATTGCCCACCAGGTTTCATCGTCTGGCGGGGCTTCGATCAGCATGCAATCGAAGGCGAAGCGATCGAGTTCGCGTAGCCGGGCATACAGGCTGCGCGCATAGAGTTCGGCCCGGGCCGGAAGCAAAAACTGGGGCAGCGACGGCGGCAATCCGACGCCGCGCAGGGCTCGGTTGCGGCGCAACACCGCGATGCGCAAACCCTGGTCGAGCAGCGTCGTGGCGCGTTCCGGCAGGGTCTCCATGGAGTGAATTTCCAACGGCGTAGCGGGCGCGTAATGCGCCGGCAGGGCGCCGGGCACGCGCGGCGTGGAAGCCGACGCCGAATCAACCTGCTTGCCGTACTCGATGCCATCCACGCCCAACACCTCGCGCAGGGCGGACAGCGGCAGCGCGCCAGGGCGCAACACGCGCGGACGCTCGTCCAGCAGCGAAACGATGGTCGATTCCAGGCCGAAGCGGCAGGGGCCGCCATCCAGAACCTGGTCGACCTGTATGCCGAAAGCGGTGCGCACATGCCAGGCTTCGGTGGGACTCACCGTGCCGAAACGATTCGCCGACGGCGCGGCAAGCCCGCCCCCATTGGCGCCGCCGAATTCACGCAGCAAGGCCAGCGCCATCGGGTGATTCGGCGCGCGCAACGCCACGCTGTCCTGTCCGCCGGTGACTACGCGTGGCACGTCGTCGCGCGCCGGCAACACCAGAGTCAGCGGCCCCGGCCAGAAATGCGCCATCAAAAGCCGCGCGGTCTGCGAAATTTCGCTGGCCCATGCGTCCGCTTGCGACGCTTCGGCCAGATGCACGATCAGCGGGTGATCAGCGGGCCGCCCCTTGATGGCGAACACCCGCCGCACCGCGTCTTCATTGCGGGCGTCGGCGCCCAGACCGTAGACCGTCTCGGTCGGGAAAGCCACCATCCCACCGGCGCGCAAACGCGCCGCCGCCAGAGCAATCAGCTTGTTGGGCATGGCTGCGGCGATGCTTCCGGCGCTACCGACAAATTCGGTGCGAATTCCCGCTGCCGCGCCAGGCGGCGTGCCAGCGTGCGGCCGGCGCGTTCCGCAGCGCGGTCGATGGCCAGGTAAAGATCCGCCTCGGTATCCTCGATCACCACCGCCGACGCAGCCTTGAGACGGACCTCGACCAGGCAGCGCTTGTCGTCGCCACCGCGCGGGCCGTTGATGTCGGAAAGCCGCACAATGACCCGGGTAATCGACATGCCGCCGTGACTCAGGGCATAAGCCAGCCGCTTCATGACATATTCGCGCAACCCTTCGGTAAGGCTGAAGCCCTGACTTTGAATATCCATCTGCATCGCCGTTCTCCTGTTCAGATTGAGTACGGCCACATGCTACGGCTGTTTAAAAACAAGAAAAATTCGAACTAATAAGATGATTAATTCGAGAATGTCGATTTGTAGAAGGTGTCCTGCTGAATTTCAAACACCTGCATGACCTGAATGGGCTATCCATCCCCGTCCAAACTCGACGGCTTCGCCTCAAGCTTGCTGCATAACCAAATCGCTTGGATGAGGTTTATTTACGCAGTCAGGTAATCGACAACGATGGTTGCCAGATCGTCTGTGACTCCATCGAAAAATACGAACTGAACAATAGGGTAATTCGAATTTTTCTTGCTCATGAACAACCGTACGATGCGCATGTAAAAAACCTGAATGGAGAAACGGTTATGCAGATGGATATGCAAAGTCAGGCTTTCAGCCATTACGGATGGAATCCGCGATTACGTCACGCGGCGGCTGGCTTATTCACTCGCCTGCGGCGACGCGGCCATTACGCTGATCATCGTGCGGCTGTCCGGCATCAACGGCCCGAGCGGCAGCGTGAATTCGCGCCTGGCTTGGCCGAAGCGCCAGTAGCGCTATGAATCATTCAACTTAAACTATTTAACTACCCTTCTCGGAGAACTCCACCATGAAACGCATCATGTTGTTCCTTGCCACCAACCTGGCCATTGTGCTGGTGTTGTCGCTCACCATGCGACTGTTGGGGGTCGAGCCTTATCTCAACGAAAACGGCCTCA
>CAZUSF010000345.1:0-2772 GCA_964623355.1 uncultured Thiobacillus sp.
GGTCTTTTGGCTTATTATATCACTTCCTCGCATTTTTCAGACAATTAATTTGTCGCCTGACTTTTACAGTTGGTAGCATGAAAAAATTCAGAGGCAATGAAAAAACGCGGAGTTCCGCGTTTTTTTGCGTCAGGCATTTGTGTTATGCTAAAGATGTGCTATAATAAGTAGGGGTGATTTTAAGTGATTAAAATTGATAAACGAAAGAATGCTGCTGGAATGCCAAGAACGCAGGTACGTGTCGTTGAGGGCTATCGCCCTGGCCCTGGCCTTGCGACCAAACAAAGAACAATTCGTGATTTTGGATATTTAGAAGATCAGGAAGACCCTGAGACATTTATGGTAGAAGTTAAAAAATTTAACGACAATTACCGTGCTGAGAATGCTCCCCTAAGAATTGAAGCTGCCGGAACTGCCAGAATGTATTGTGAAGAAAATAGGCGGAAGAATTATGGGTACAAATTTCTTGAAGCTGTTTACGACTTGCTGAAGATTGATTCCTTTATCGATAGATATGAAAAAGCTTGCGGCTTTCGCGGTGAGCGTTCTCTGGGTGATATTTTTAAATTTCTTGTTTTGGCGAGAATTTTACATCCAGATTCAAAGCGTGCCTCATGCCAGATTAAAGATGATTTTTACGGAATGTCCACTTGCTTTACGCTGCCAGATATATATCGATCCTTGGACCATTTTGCTAATTTTGAAGTCGGATTGCAAAGGCATTTGAACAGCAAAATCAAGGAAACTATTGGGCGAGACCTCTCTCATGCGTTTTACGATGTGACTAACTATTTTTATGAGATTGATTTCCCTGACGGAGAAGAGGACTTGCGCAAAAGAGGAGTGTCAAAAGAACATCGCACGGACCCTATTACTGCCATGGGTCTTTTTATGGATGCCAACGGGTTGCCGGTCAGCATGTCGCTGTTCCCTGGCAACACTAGCGACTCGCTAACATTGCAGCCTACGATGAAAGATGTTAAGGAATCATATGGTTTAGGCCGTCTGGTTGTAGTCGCTGACAAGGGGCTTAATTCATCAAAGAACATTGATACAATAGTAAATAATGGTGATGGATTTGTCTTTTCCCAGATTTTACGAGGAACCAAGGGGCGACGCTACCAGGAAAGGCTCCTTGATGAAAACGGCTGGGTATCAAACGAGAGTAACACTTATCGATACAAAATCTTCAACGAGGAGTATGAAGGGAAGAACGAGGATGGTGGAAAGGAAATCCGAACAAGAAAAGTGCTTTTGTACTGGAAAAAAGCTGAAGCAGACATGGCTAGGCGCAAGCGAGAGGAAAAAATGGAAAGGGCCGCCCGTTCTGTTCAAAATAATGCCTATAGCATAAAGAAAGGAGTAGATGAATATACAAAGGAAAACATCATTGACAAGGCGACTGGCGAGGTTTTAGAAAACACCAGAAGGCTGCGGAGCATTGACTTAGAAAAAGCAGAAGCCGATGCGCTGTACGATGGCTATTTTTGCATAATAACCAGCGAGCTTGATTATGATGAGGGGAAAATGCGTCAGGTTTACGGGGGACTTTGGCGAATTGAGCAGTCTTTTCGAATACTGAAAACAGATCTTTATGCAAGACCCGTATTTGTTAGCAAAAATGAACATATCCGGGGGCATTTTTTAATTTGTTTTGTTGCTCTTTTGATTATCCGCATTATTCAGCATCGCATGGGTAAACAAGCGTTGTCGGCCGAGCGCATTGCCCGGGCGCTAAAGTGTGCCACTTGCCAAGTCTTAAAAGGCGGGATTGTTCATCTTGATGATGTCGGGGGTGCAATTGCTTTTCTCAAGAAAAAAAACAAACAAGGCCAGATGGTAGAAACCTTGTCCTTTTCGGACCAAGACGAGATCATGCTTGATTACAAGGCAATACAAAAGCTCTTTAATACCGATTTTTATTACATTTATGCGAGACAAGAAGCTTTTAACAAATTTCTAAAACAAATATCACTTTAGCATAACAAGAATTCTGTGCAACCTATTTGCTAGAAGACAATAACTGCAATGCCAAGGGGCCTTTTTGCTTTAGCAAACTGTAAAAGTCAGGCCACGTTTTTCCTGGGATGATCCATCTCTTGGAAAGAAGGGAATATGCTATAATATTCTTAGAAAAATTAGCTGGCAGGCTGTGATTTTTTTGTGTCAACTGATGACCGGGTGCTAAAATATATTCCAGAAAAAATGCAAGTGGTCAATCCGATAACTTTCGTATTTATAAGGGAGGAGCGCTGTTATGAATAGTACTGTTCTTATGAACGCAGGAATGCAATGTTTGATTGAAAAATTGGGGGATGTTGGGGCAGAGCAATTTATCTCCCAGATTATTAGAGAGCCATTTGACTATACTAAATGGCAGAGAAGTTTATATATCGGGTCAACGGTTCAGGAAATCAACGAAGCGGCGGTTAAATATCGTAAGGGAGTGACGGAGGGACGGGTACGGTGACATATTGATCTCTCACGGGCGTGTCGAGGGGACGGGGTTAGTGACACATTAGCCGGAGATGGCAAGGGTGGATGCATACTACGCCATGGATTGCTGGCGCGCAAGTAAGATAGGACTAGGCAGAAGCGCGACAGGGGGACGGTTCTCCTGTCGCGCTTTCTGGGGGCTTATTGCGGAAAATGGTTCGTCTATTGGATTTCACTATTTAGCTTAGTGACAGTCTCGATAGGCAGACCGGTAATTTTTACGACAAATGCCACTTCTGCGCCTTCTTGCAGGGCTAAGCGCGCGACTTCCAGCTT
>CAZUSF010000346.1:0-2745 GCA_964623355.1 uncultured Thiobacillus sp.
ATCTGATGCTGTTGCAGGCGATAGAGAAAGTAACTCTGATCCTTGTTGGCATCCGCCGCTTTCAGCAGTTGCCGCGTTGGCGACTCACCCGCCAGCCGGGCGTAATGGCCGGTGGCAATGTGTTCCGCGCCAAGATTGATTGCGTGATCGAGAAAGGCCTTGAACTTGATTTCGGCATTGCACAGCACATCAGGATTCGGCGTGCGGCCGGCGCGGTATTCGGCGAGGAAATAGGAAAACACGCGCTCCTGATATTCGCGGCTGAAATTGACCAGCTCGACCTCGATGCCGAGTACATCGGCGATCGCCAGTACATCGCGAAAATCCTGCGCAATCGGGCAATCGTCTTCCAGATCGTCGGCTTCCCAGTTCTTCATGAACACGCCGACCACCTCATGCCCAGCCTGTTTCAGCAACCAGGCGGTGACGGCGGAATCTACGCCGCCGGAAAGTCCGACAACGATGCGACTCACAGCGGCCTGGATGAAAACGCGTCAGCGAAATCCATCAGCAAGTCGAGCGGGTAACGCTGACCCGCCAGGTAATCCGTGACGCACTGCTGCAGCAACGGGCTGCGATGCCGGTGCTGCGTTTCAGCGATCTCGTCGACCGACATCCACACCGCGCGCAGGATGCCTTCATCCAATGCAGCAGTAGGGTCGAAGCCGGCAATCTGCCCGGTAAAGGCGAAACGCAAGTAGGTCTTTTTCGGCTTGCCGGGATGCTGCCAGCGGTAGATGCCCAACAGCGCTTCCGGCTCGAAGTGATGCGCGGTTTCCTCGAACGCCTCGCGGCGCACTGCCTCGATCAACGATTCACCCTCCTCCAGATGCCCGGCAGGCTGGTTGAATTTGATGCCTTCGTCGGTAAGTTCTTCGACCAGAAGAAATTTACCGTCCTGTTCAACAACGGCGGCGACAACAACGTGGGGTTTCCAGATTTCTTGGGTCATTGATTTCAATCACTGAAGACTTGCATACGGAATTAAACCGGCTTGCCCCACAAATCATAGTCGTCACTGCGGGTAATTTTCACCTTCACGAAATCGCCTACCTGCAAACCCGCACCCTGCGCGATGTGCACCACGCCGTCGATCTCGGGTGCGTCGGCATAGGTGCGGCCAACCGCGCGCCTGCGATTTTGTTCACCCCAGGCTTCGTCGATCAAAACCGTCATTTCGCTGCCGCGACGGGCTTTCAGTTTTTCCATGCTGATGTCGGCCTGCACATCCATGAAGCGAGCCAGGCGGTCGTGTTTGATGTCCTCATCGACCGGGTCGGGCAGTTCGTTGGCGGTAGCACCCTCGACCGGGGAATACGGAAATGCTCCGACGCGATCCAGTCTGGCGTCCTGCAGAAAATGGATCAATTCACCGAAATCGTCTTCCGTTTCACCCGGAAAGCCGGTGATGAACGTGCTGCGAATGACGATATCCGGGCAGATTTCGCGCCATTTTTCGATCCGGCGCAGCGTGTTTTCGATGTTGCCGGGCCGCTTCATCGCTTTCAGGATGCGCGGGCTGGCATGCTGGAAAGGAATATCCAGATACGGCAGCACTTTACCTTCCGCCATCAGCGGCAGGACGTCATCGACGCTGGGGTATGGATAGACGTAATGCAGGCGCACCCAGATGCCCAGTTTCGCCAGTTCCTGCACCAGTTCCAGCATCCGGGTTTTCACCGGGCGGCCGTTGTGAAAACCTGGACGATACTTTAAGTCAACGCCGTAAGCGCTTGTATCCTGAGAGATTATCAGCAATTCCTTGACCCCGGCCTTGGCCAGCGCTTCAGCTTCTTTCAGTACATCTCCGATCGGCCGCGAGACCAGGTCGCCGCGCATGGAGGGAATGATGCAGAAGGTGCAGCGATGGTTGCAGCCTTCCGAAATCTTCAGATAGGCGTAGTGGCGCGGCGTCAATTTCAGGCCGCCAGGAGGAATCAGGTCGGCGAACGGGTCATGCGGTTTCGCAAGGTGCGCATGCACATGACCCATGACTTCTTCTGCGGCGTGCGGGCCGGTGATTGCCAGCACTTGCGGATGCGCATCCATGATCACGTCCGAGCGCGCACCCAGGCAGCCGGTGACCAGCACCTTGCCGTTCTCTCGCAGCGCTTCGCCGATCGCATCCAGGCTTTCCTCGACCGCACTGTCGATGAAGCCGCAGGTATTCACCACCACCAGATCGGCGTCCTGATAGGTCGGCACGATCAGATAACCCTCAGCCCGCAACTGGGTCAGGATGCGTTCAGAATCAAAGGTGTTTTTCGGGCAGCCGAGGGAGACAAAACCGATTTTCGGGATGGCTTTCGCGTTCATTTATTCAACTTCCATTCAGGTCGGTTTTTGACCGCGCGCCTGCATTGCGGCATAGCGGAAGATCGCTTGCGGGTTCTCGGCCAGATTCGAGAAAGCCGATTTCAGCGCGCTGATGTCCTGCGCCGTGATGCGTCCATGCTGCTCCAGCTTGGGTGCGCCACTCAACAGCAGGGTTTGCCAGAAATCGACAAAATCGCGGCGCGCGGCAGGGTCTTTCAGGCGGGAATCCATCTGCGCGGAGACATCGTAAAACGCGATCTGCTCGAAGCCTGCGCGCTCGAATAACGCGGCCAGATTGATGCCGACATCGGGATCGCCGCCGAGTTCTTCCTGCAAGCGGTTGAAAGCCCGCCAGTAGTCTTCCAGCGCCGTCTGGCGCGGACGCGCATAAAGGCCGCTGTTGAACACTTCGGTGCAATAAAGCACGCC
>CAZUSF010000347.1:0-2720 GCA_964623355.1 uncultured Thiobacillus sp.
GGATTCCCGCATTCGCGGGAATGACGGTGGTCTTTGGCTTAAGTAAGTGCCATTCAGTTCAGATGCCCTGTAAAGCGATGATGCCAGCAAACAGGCGCGCTGTACCCAACTTACTCGCGGCGCAGACTCTGCATCGGCGGCGCTTGCAGGATGCCGCGACTGGCCAGCAGGCCGGCCCCCAGCACCAACAACCAACCTCCGCCAAGCCCGGCCAGCCAGACGACGGGGCTGGCGGCATGCGGCAATTCGAACACCCGTTCCGCCAGCAACCAGGCCACACCGCTTGCCGCCGCCGCTGCCAGGCCACCGGCAATCAGGCCGAGAGCGGTGAACTCGGTGGCCAGCGCCAACATGACGCGACGGCGCGACGCGCCCAGCGTTCGCCAGAGTCCGATTTCGCGCGCACGCTCATCGCGCCGCGCATACAACGCCGCCAGCAAGACCAGTACACCCACCGCCAGGCTGAACAGGAAGATCAATTCCACCGCCGCGCTGACCCGGTCGAGCATGCTGCGCAGTTCTCCCATCACCTGTTCGACATCGATCACCGTCAGATTCGGGAAATCCGCCACCAGCCGCGCCAGCACCTCACCCCGACCCGGCGGCAGATGGAAGCTGGTGATAAAGCTCTGCGGCAAGTCGTTGAACGCACCCGGCGGCGCAATGACGAAGAAATTGACCTGGAAGGAATCCCATTCCACCTTGCGCAAGCTGGTGACACGGCCGCTCAATGGCAAACCGCCGGCATCGAAGACCAGTTCATCGCCCAGATTGATGCGCAAGGTCTTGGCCAGCCCGACCTCCACCGAGAACCCTTCCTGGCCCAGCCAGCGCCCGGCGACGACCTCATTATTCGGCGGCAAATCGGACAGCGATGACAGGTTGAACTCGCGCTCGACCAGACGCTTCGCGCGCGCATTGTCGTTGCCATCATCGTTGCCATCACCATTACCATCAGCGTAATCATCCGGGCTCACCAACCGATCACCGATGCGGATCAGGCGCGCCCGCGCCATCGGATACAGGATCACATCGGCAACACCCTGGCTGGTCAGCGACTGGCGCACCGCGTCCACCTGTTCCGGCTGGATATTGATGACAAAGCGGTTCGGCGCGCCGGGCGCGGCCTGATTCCGCCAACTGTCGAACAGATCGCCGCGCACCAGCGTCAGCAGCAGCAGGGCAAGCAGACCTAGGCTCAAGGCCATCGCCTGCAACGTGGTTTCCCAGCGCCGCCGCCGCAGGTTGAGCAGCCCGAGGCGGACGCTGGCCGGCATCCGCTGCGCCAACCAGGGCAGCGGCAACAGCAGCAATTGAATTGCCAGGGCTGCGGCCAACATCAGCCCCAACACGCCGCCGCCGACGATCAGCCCGAGGCGCAACTCGCCGGCTTGCCAGAACAACAGGCCAGCCACCACGGCCAACCCGGCGCCCTGTGCCAGCAGCGCACTTGCATGCGGCGCGCCGAGGTCACGCCGCAGCACGCGCAACGCCGGCACGCGCGCCAGACGCAGCAAGGCCGGCAAACTGAACGCCAGCACCAGCACGACACCCGCCGCGACACCCAGCAAAGGCGGCAACAAGCTGGGCGGTGGCAAGCCGATGCGGATTGCATCGCCCAACAGATGCACCATGCCGGCTTGCGCCAGCCAGCCCAATGCGCTGCCGAGAACACCGGCGAGCAGCCCGAGGGCGCCGAGCTGCAGCAAGTACAGGCTGAACAAGCGGCGCTGGGTGGCGCCGAAACAGCGCAACAAGGCGAACTGATCGAAATGCCGCTGCACGTAGCGGCGCAACGCCATCTGCGTCGCGGCGGCGGCGAGCAGCACGGTCAACAAGGCGGCCAGGCCGAGATAACGCTGTGCCCGATCAAGCACCTGGCGCAGTTCCGGCCGCGCATCGCGCACATCTTCCAGTTGTTCGCCGCGCCCGAGTCGCGGCTTCGCCCAGTCATGGAAGGCCACCACCTTGGCCTGGTGGTCGCCCGCCGCCTGCCCAGCCACCAGCAAGCGATACACCACCCGGCTGCCCACCTGGACCAGGCCGGTACGCGGCAAATCCTCGGCATTCAGCAGCAGGCGCGGCGCCAATGCCATGAAATTACCGCCGCGCTCGCCTTCAAAGGTCAGGATCGCGGCAATCCGCAGGTTGATTGCGCCGACGTCAACCTGATCGCCCGGCTTGACGCCGAGTCCGCTCGCCAGACGGCTATCCACCCAGGCTTCTCCCGGCGCCGGCACGGCGCGCGTGGGGGCATCGGTGGCAAACAATTCAGGCGCGATGCGCAAATCGCCGCGTAACGGATAGCCCGCCTCCACCGCCTTGATGCCGGTAAGCAGATTGCGTTCGCCAGCCAGGGTCATGCTGAGAAAAGTGGTGGTCTGGCTGACTCGCAAGCCGCGCGCTTGCGCTTCCCGAACGAACGCGGCATCGATCGGGTGATCCGACACCAGCGCCAGATCGGCAGCCAGCAAGGTGTTGGCTTCGGTGCCCAGGGCGAGTTCGACACGGTCGGCGAAGTAACGTACCGCCGTCAGACTGGCAACCGCCAGCGCCACCGCCAGCAACACCACGCGCATTTCGCCGGCCCGCCATTCGCGCGCCAGCAACCTGAGTGCCAGCGCGATCATTGCGCCACCGCGGGGTTGACCGTGGGGTTGACCTCGGGGTCTACCAGTCGGCCGCCATCCAGCCGCAACTGGCGGCCGCAGCGGCTCGCC
>CAZUSF010000348.1:0-2714 GCA_964623355.1 uncultured Thiobacillus sp.
CCGGCGCGCACCCAGGCGCTGATCCAGTCGGTGAGCGCCTTGTCTTCGGCGAAGTCGGCGGTGTGGTCCTGCGCGAAGTAGCCGGGCTTGGCCTTTTCCGCCCATTTGACGGTGCCGACATCGGGCTTGAGTTCGCCCATCAGCAGGCGCAGCAGCGTGGTCTTGCCGACGCCGTTCTCGCCGATGATGGCGACGCGGTCGCCGGCATTGATGGTGACCTTGAACTTGTCCAGCACCGGCACGCCCGGTTCGTAGCCGAAGTGGAGGTTTTCCACCTCCAGCGCCTGGCGATGCAGTTTTTCCTTGTCGTCGTAATCGAAGCGAATCCACGGGTATTGGCGCGACGACGGTTTGACGTCTTCCACCTTGATCTTGTCGATCATCTTCATCCGGCTGGTGGCCTGGCGCGCCTTGGATTTGTTGGCGCGGAAGCGGCGCACGAACTCTTCCAGTTCGGCGATCTTTTCCTTCGACTTGCTGCTCACCGCCATCTGGCGTTCGCGCGCCATGGTGGAGGCTTCCATGTAGTCGTCGTAGGTGCCGGGATAGACCTTGAGGGTCTGGTAGTCGAGGTCGGCGATGTGGGTGCAGACCGAGTTCAGGAAGTGGCGGTCGTGCGAGATGATGATCATCGTGCAGTTGCGCCCGTTGAGCACCGATTCCAGCCAGCGGATGGTGTTGATGTCGAGGTTGTTGGTCGGCTCGTCGAGCAACATGATGTCCGGATTGGCGAACAGCACCTGCGCCAGCAGCACGCGCAATTTCCAGCCGGGCGCCACTTCGCTCATTGGACCATTGTGTTTTTCGCCGGGAATATCCAGGCCCAGCAGCAGTTCGCCGGCGCGGGCTTCGGCGTCGTAGCCGCCCATTTCGCCGAACTGGCTTTCCAGATCGGCGGCGTGCAGGTAATCCGCCTCGCTCGCGTCCGGGTTCATGTAGATCGCGTCTTTTTCCTGCATCACGCGCCACATGTCGGCATGGCCCATCATCACCACATCGAGCACGCGCAGGTCTTCGAAGCCGAACTGGTCCTGGCGCAGGAAGGCCATGCGCTCGTGCGGATCGATCGAGATATTGCCGGCGCTGGGTTCCAGCACGCCGGCCATGATCTTCATCAACGTCGACTTGCCGCAGCCGTTGGCGCCGATCAGGCCGTAGCGGTTGCCGTCGCCGAACTTGACGCTGACGTTTTCGAATAGCGGCTTGGCGCCGAACTGGATGGTGAGGTTGTTGACGGTAAGCATGGGAAAACCTTATGAAATCAGGGCGCGATTTTAGCCCGCCGCGTGGCTTCGCGTTGTAGGTGCGAATTTATACGCACGCAAGCGTGATGCGAATAAATTCGCACCTACACAACTCGCTTCGTTTGACGCCGACATTGATGCCCACCCATTCCTATCGCGGCCGCTTCGCTCCCACCCCGTCCGGCGCGCTGCATTTCGGCTCGCTGATCGCCGCGCTGGGCAGCTATCTGGATGCGCGCGCGCATGCCGGCGAGTGGCATCTGCGCATCGAAGACGTTGATCCGCCACGCGTCGTCCCGGGTTCAGCCGACAGCATCCTGCGCACACTCGACGCATTCGGTTTTGAATGGGACGGGCCGGTGGTCTACCAGAGTCAGCGCAGCGAAGCCTATGCGGCGGCGATTCAACGCCTGATCGACGCCGGACGCATTTATGGCTGCGATTGCACGCGCAAGTTATTGAAAGAAACACCCCACATCGGCGTCGATGGGCCGGTCTATCCCGGTACCTGTCTTGAACGCGGCTTGCAGTTGAACGCCGCGCTGCGCTTCCATGTCGCCGACACCCGCATCACCTTCGACGACCTCCTCGCCGGTCGCGTCGGTTGCAATGTGGCGCAGGAATGCGGCGACTTCGTGCTGCGGCGGGCGGATGGCGTCTATACCTACCAGCTCGCCGTCACCGTCGATGACGCGGAACTCGGCATCAGCCACATCGTGCGCGGTGCCGACCTGCTCGCCTCGACACCGCGCCAGATCGTGCTGCAACAGGCGCTGGGCTACCCAACCCCGGCCTATCTGCACCTACCGGTCGCGTTGAACAGCGATGGCGGCAAACTCAGCAAACAGACTCTGGCCGCGCCGCTATCCGACAAAACCCCGCTATCGGCTTTGCTGCAGGCGGCGGCATTTCTCGGCATTGCGATCCAGCATGAAGTCGGTTCGCCAGCCGAGTTCTGGCAGGTTGCGACGCCATGCTGGCGGCGTGAAACCTTACCGCCTCTGCGCGGCAAATATCTCCACTTCGGGTCGGCTGAAAACCCACTAAATCTTGCCGATCAAATTGATGAACCAGCCGTGTGAACGATAGGAAACGTCGGTCAGGTCATCCGAGAAATCGGTGAAGTTGTAACCCGCGCCCAATTTGAAATTCTTGCCGAGATGTTTGTATACCGCTACCAGCGCGCCGCCCTGGCTGTCTCCGGCATCTCTGGCATCGAGGTAGCGCAGTTCGGTCAGCACGTCCCATTCGTGCACCCAGTGCCAGTCGGCACGCAGGATGCCGAGCCAGGCGGTGGATGAATACCAGTCGCCATTCACCTTCGCATCTTTCAACTCACCCCGCCGCACGCCCAGCTTGCCGCCGACCGAGACCCACGGGCGCAGGTCGTAGACCGTATCGACCGACAGCACATGGCTCTTCTGTGCATAATCCGCCAGCGCATCATTTGCCAATTGGCCGGGTGATGGC
>CAZUSF010000349.1:0-2708 GCA_964623355.1 uncultured Thiobacillus sp.
ATTGCGGTAATTGCGGCAATGAAGGCCAGGAAAACTTGAAGCCACTGCCAAAGTCGCTGAATGACTTGATCGTATCCTGCACATTGACCGGTTGCGCCTGATAGGACAGGTAGGGGTTTTTGTGGCCGGCCGGCGTGCCATTCCAGGTTGGGTAAACCGCAACGGGCGCTTTGAATGGGTTGACCGCTGCTGGCGTCGGCGCAGCGTAAATGGCTGCAGCGTAGTTCGGTGGCTCAAGGCTGGGCAGTGCAACCGGGGTGGGTGCGGCGGGGAAGGGTGCAGGGGCAGAGGCAGCAACCACTGGCGTGACTGAGACGGGTTCCACAACGACAACGGCAACAGGTTCAGGCGTTGCAACCGGGGCCGTAGCAACTGCGGCAAGGGCAGCGGCGGCAGGGGCAACAATGGTCGTGGCCACAACCGCCGTCGCTGCGGCTGTTGACGGGGCCGGACGCGCTGACAAGGGCAGGATGGCCGCTGGCTGATTCGCGAAATAGGGATTGCTTGTGACGCCGCCGGAAGCGACTGGATACGACTGCGGCAGGTCAGAAGCCGCCAGCTTCAGGGGTTCTGGTTTTAGAGGTTCCGGCTTGAGCGCAGTGGTTGCTTTGCTCACATTGGCTCGGGTTTTGACTGCCGTTGCTTTGACGGCTTTTGCTTTGTTACTGGCTGTTTTGGCGCGATTAACCTGAATATCCGATGCGCTTGAGGCAGCACTGATCGGGAGCAGGGAAAACGATGCGACGAGGGACAAGCTGAGGATCAAGGGCGAATGCTTCATTCTGGCGACCTTTATTGAGTCAGGCGTTTTGACGCCTAGAGTTCGCCAAACTAACCATCACCGAAGTTAGAGTCAACAAGCCCTTGCTTATATAGTATGAATCATTTTTTTTGTGTATCGATAAGGCCCATTCAATGGTTTCACTTAATGGCCGTTCGCAAGACAAATTAGCGTCCTGCGATCATTATGTTGCACTGCATGATGACGCAACCTGATGGAGAGCTTTGTTGAGTGCCAGCCTGGAGGGACGCCTGGATATCAATCTGATCCTGCATGCCGACGTTGTCGGCGAAATTGCAGTTCGATCTTCGCGTCCGCGTCTGGCGCAGAAGCTGATGGCGGGGTTGACGCCATTGGCGGCTGCCGAGCGGGCCGGGTTGATTTTCAGCTTGTGCGGCAAGGCACAACGCGCAGCTGCCGAAGTTGCCTGTGAAGCGGCGCTGGGCATCCAGTCTGGGGCTGAAATCGAGATCATGCGAGCACAGCAGGTGCTGATCGAACTGGCACAGGAACATGCCTGGCATTTTTTGCTGCACTGGCCGCAGCGGGCGGCTGAAACGGCGGATATGGCCAGCCTGCTTGCGTTGCGCAAATCTGCGGCAGACCCAACCCAATTCAGCCTGACATTGGAACAATTGCTCAACGACGTATTTCTGGGTGAACCCGCTTCGCGCTGGCTGACGAACGATCTGGCCGCTTTTGATCTCTGGCGAAAACAAGCCGCCACCTTGCCGGCAAAACTTTTCCGGACTTGGGACCGCCACGCCGACCATGGTATCAGCCAGGTTCCGCTGTTGCCGCCGCTGCGCCAGTTAGCTCCGTCGCAATGCGCTGAATTGGCGCACCTGGCATTGGCGAACGAAGATTTTTGTGGTCAACCGGAATGGACTGGCGGGCCGGCAGAAACCGGCGCCATTGCCCGCCAGCAACAGCATTCCCTGCTTGCGGCCTGGATCGATGCGCGCGGTCGCGGTGCCGGCGCGCGTCTGCTGGCACGTCTGATTGAACTGGCGAATTTGCCGCAGCAACTTGCGGGCAACCAGGTTGCGGTAGTGAAGGCGTTCAACCTGGGTGAAAATATCGGCATGTCGGCAATCGAAACTTCGCGTGGTTTATTGATTCATGTCGTGCGTCTGGCCGGCGGCAGAGTGGCGGATTACCGCATCGTTGCGCCGACGGAGTGGAACTTTCATCCCGCCGGTGCGCTGGTCGAAGCGCTGACCCAGGCGATCGCGGATTTGGCACCTTGCGAAGCGGCTGCCACTTGTGCCGAAGCGGTCTGCCAGTCGCTCGATCCCTGTGTTTCGTTTGCTGTTGAGGTGAGTCATGCATGAAATGGCGCTTGCCGAGAGCATCTTGCAGATTGTCGAAGATGCCGCCATGCAACAAGGTTTCAAACGTGTCACTGAAGTGCGCCTGGAAATTGGCGCTTTATCCGGCGTCGAAGTGGATGCCTTGAGCTTTTGCTTGGATATGGTGCTGAAAAACAGCATCGCCGAAGGCGCACGAATGGAACTGGATAAATTGCCCGGGATAGGCTATTGCCTCGACTGTGGCGAAACCGTGCCGGTAAATGCGTTGTATGAGGCCTGTCCAAAGTGCGGCAGCTATCAGGTGCAAGCCACTGGCGGCACGGAAATGCGGGTCAAGGATTTGTTGGTCGAATAACTTTTTGGAGTCTGGCGATGTGTACCGTTTGCGGCTGTGGTGAAGGCGAAACCCGAATCGAAGGCGAGGCGGAGCATGTGCATCCGCATGCGCATCCACACGATCATTCACACGAACATGGACATGGGCATTCGCATGAACACACCCATGCCGATGGCACCACGCACAGCCATCCGCCGGCGGGCCAATTCCGTCAGCATCAGGGCGACCTGCATTACGGCCTTGGCCCGGCGCACGCCCACGCGCCCGGCATGAGCCA
>CAZUSF010000350.1:0-2705 GCA_964623355.1 uncultured Thiobacillus sp.
TGGCCAGCCTGCATCCGGCGCCGCTGCCGGAGAAGATGGCGGCGTTCGGTATCGCGGGTGGCGGCGCGTCCGGCATCAAGCGTTTGTTCATGACGCACCCGCCGCTGGAAGAACGCATCGCAGCCCTTAAAGCGGTGCAATCGTAGTAACCGCGACAGGAGAGCCGGCATGATTGCTACCCAGGTTCGGGATGTTCTCGTCCGACTCGTGGATTTTCCGCATGTCACGCGCCAGACCACGGTGCGCGAGGCGTTCGCCGTGCTGCATGAGAAGCATCAGACTGCCGGATGGCGTTTCCGTCACCTGCTGGTATTCGACGCGCAGGGAAGCCTGGTCGGCCTGCTCAGTATTCGCGATCTGTTGCGCGCGCTGATGCCGGAATACCTGAAGGCGACCTCGGCGCGGCACGTTGCCGGCGTCCTGCCCGACGACGCTTCGCTCAGCCTCATCTGGCAGGATTCGTTCGCGGCGCAATGCAGGCAGGCGGGCGAGGCACGCGTGGACAGCTTCATGAGCCCGGTGCGGAATAGTGTGCAAGCCAACGACCCGCTGACCCGCGCCGCCTACCTGATGGTCGTGCACGGCGTCGACATGCTGCCGGTGCTGGAGGGCAAGCAGGTGGTCGGCGTGGTGCGCATCGTTGATGTGTTCAACCAGGCCGCCGCTGCGGTGCTGCATGACTAATGTGATTACCGAAGCGGCGCCGCACCTGGCGGCGGCGCCCGGCTACGACTGGAAGAAGCTGTTCATCCTGCTAGCCGGCTTCGGCGTCTTTCTGGCGGTGTATTTCATGCCGGCCTGGCCGGAAGCCATCGACCCCGCCGGCCGCGCCTTCCATCTCTCGCCGCAAGGCAAGGCGGCCATCGGTTTGTTTTTGATGGCCAGCATCTGGTGGATATTCGAGGTGATTCCGATCGGCGTCACCGCCATCGCCATCGGCGTGTTCCAGGCTCTGTTCCTGATTCGTCCGGCGAAGGACGCTTTCCGCGATTTCATGGACCCGTCGGTGATGTTCATCTTCGGCTCCATTGTCATCGGCCTGGCCTTCACCAAGTCCGGCCTCACCCGGCGCATCGCCTACAAGATGCTGGCGGTGGCGGGCGAGAACACCAACATGATCCTGCTCGGTTGCCTGGTGGTGACGGCCGCACTCGCCCACCTGATGGCGCATACCGCAGTGGCGGCGACCATGTTCCCGATTTTGCTGGCGGTTTACGCACTCTACGGCGAGGGCGACAAGCCAACCAATTTCGGCAAGAGTCTGTTCATCGGCATGGCCTACGCGGCCGGCGCCGGCAGCATCGTGACCTTCCTGGGTGCGGCGCGCGGCCCGGCGGCGGCGGGCATGTACAAGGAGTTCACCGGCAACGAGATCGGCTTTTTTGAACTCACCAGCTACATGTTCGTGATCGGCTGGGCCATGGTGTTCCTGATCTGGCTTTATCTGATCACCTTCATGAAGCCGGAGAAGCAGACCATCCCTGGCCTGAAAAACACGGTCACCCGCCTGTCCGCCAGCCTCGGGCCGATGACCCTGCACGAGAAAATCGTGCTGCTGATCGTCGCCGGCGTGGTGCTGCTGATGTCCCTCAAGGGCGTCGTGCCTTTCCTGCAACCGATCGACCGCGCCGCACTGATGCTGTCGTCCACGCTGCTGTTCTTCATCATCGGCATCCTCACCGTGAAGGATCTGGAGGAGATTCCCTGGAACATCATCCTGCTCTTCTCCGGCGCCATGAGCATTGGTTTCTGCCTGTGGCAGACCGGTGCTGCGGAATGGATGGCGGTGCAATGGCTGGCGCTGCTGAAGGACGCGCACTGGTTCGTGTTCGTCATGGGCATGGCAGCTTTTGTCATGGTTTTGACCAATTTCATCATGAACGTGGCGGCCATCGCCATCGTCCTGCCGGTGGCGCTGGTCATCGCAAAATATCTGGGGGTGGCGCCGGAAGTGGTGATGTACGCCTCTCTGGTCACCGCAGGCATGCCGTTCCTGCTCTTGATTGGCGCCGCGCCCAACGCCATCGCCTACGACGCCAAACAGTTCAGCACCGGCGAGTTCTTCAAACATGGCATCCTGCTCAGCCTTGGCCTGCTGGTCGTGCTCGGCCTGGCGGTGGTGCTGCTGTGGCCGCTGCTGGGCATGCCGGTTTTGGTCAAATAACCTCGACTCGAAACAAAAATGGATACCTCAATGAATTCTGCCATTTCCATCGGTGAACCCTGGATGTGGGGCGCTTTCATCGCCTTCGTGCTGGTCATGCTGTTCCTCGACCTGTTCGTGCTCGGCGGCAAGAAGGCGCACAAGGTCAGCGTCAAGGAGGCGGCGCTCTGGTCGCTCACCTGGTTTTCGCTGGCATTGTTGTTCAACGTCGGGTTGTGGTGGCATCTCAACGGCACGCTGGGACCGGAGATCGCTGATCAGAAGTCACTGGAATTCCTCACTGGCTACCTGATCGAGAAGTCGCTGTCGGTCGACAACGTATTCGTCTTCCTGCTGATCTTCACGGCTTTCCACGTTCCCCCTGAATACCAGCGACGGGTGCTGATCTACGGCGTGCTTGGCGCCATCGTGCTGCGCGCGGTGATGATCCTGGCCGGTGCCTGGGTGGTGCGCGAATTCGCCTGGGTGCTCTATATCTTTGGCGCTTTCCTGGTGATTACCGGCCTGCGCATGCTGGTGATGGCGGAGAAGGAACCTGATC
>CAZUSF010000351.1:0-2698 GCA_964623355.1 uncultured Thiobacillus sp.
TGACCGGGTCGGAGTTGGAAATGTGTTCGCCGCATTCGTTGCGCGGCAGTTCTTCGGAAATCAGGTGGTTGAGCAGGAAACCCTGCTTGCTCTCGTTGGCGTCCTTGTCCAGGTTCCACGCGCCGGCGGACTTGCCGATGGCGTTCCAGGTCCACACCGTGCCGGGTTCGACGGCTTCCGACAGGCGCGCCATGCAGCGCACCTTGCCATGCATCGACTCGACCCAGATCCAGTCGTCGTCGGCGATGCCCTGCGCGGCGGCGGTCTTCGGGTTGATGTGCAGGTAGTTGTGGGCGTGAATCTGGCGCAGCCAGGCGTTTTGCGAATCCCACGAGTGATACATCGCCATCGGCCGTTGCGTCACCGCGTTGAGCGGGTACTTGTGCTTGTCGCTGAGGGTGGCTTCAAGCGGTTCGTAATAGAACGGCAGCGGGTCAAAATAGGTTTCGATGCGCTTCTTCAGGTGCGCCGGCGGCTGCTTGCCATCGGTCTTGCCCTGCGCGGCGAGGCGGAATTTCTGCAACACCTCGGAATAGATGTGGATGTTGATCGGCTCGGCGTGGCGCGTCATGCCGTGCGCCTGCGCCCATTGCAGATAGCCCTGGTTCCAGTTGCGCATGTACTGATACGACTTGGGCAGGTGGTAATGGAACACGCAGTTGTTCTGCTCGTACATCTGCCACTGGTTCGGATTCGGCTCGCCCTTCATCGATTTCTCGCCGCCCTTGCCGCGCCAGCCGGCGAGGAAGCCGATGCCGGAACCCGGCGCGGTCTCGAAATTGACGATGAAATCCGGATAGTCACGGAATTTGCGTTGACCATCCTTTGTGGTGAACGCCGGCAACTTAAGGCGCGAACCCAGTTCGATCAGCACTTCCTGGAACGGCTTGCATTCGCCGGTACGCGGCAACACCGGAATGCGCACCGAATCGACCGGACCGTCGAATTCGGAGATCGGCCGATCGAGCATCGACATCGCGTCGTGTCGCTCCAGATACGTGGTGTCGGGCAGGATCAGATCGGCGAAAGCGGTCATTTCCGACTGGAACGCGTCGGCGACGACGATGAACGGAATCTTGTATTCGCCGGTTTCATCCTTGTCGTTCATCATCTTGCGTACTTCGACGGCGTTCATCGTCGAGTTCCACGCCATGTTGGCCATGAAAATCAGCAGCGTGTCGATCTTGTACGGATCGCCGCGCCAGGCGTTGGTGATGACGTTGTGCATCAGGCCATGCACGGACAGCGGATATTCCCAGGAGAACGCCTTGTCGATGCGCACCGGTTCGCCCTGATCGTCGACGAACAGATCGTCCGGATCGGCCGGCCAGCCGAGCGGCATGCCATCCAGCGGCGTGTTCGGGCGCACCGCCTCGGGACCGGTCGGCGTCTTCGCGCAGGGCGGAATCGGACGCGGGAACGGCGCCTTGTGGCGGAAACCGCCGGGTCGGTCGATGGTGCCGAGCAACGACATCAGGATGCCCAGCGCGCGGATCGAATGGAAGCCGTTGGAATGCGCCGCCAGGCCGCGCATGGCGTGGAAGGCGACCGGGTTGCCGGTGATCGACTTGTGTTCGTTGTCCCACACGTCGGTCCAGGCGATCGGCAGTTCGATCTTCTGGTCGCGCGCGGTGACGCCCATCTCATGCGCCAGTCGCTTGATGGTTTCGACCGGAATGCCGGTAATGCCGGCGGCCCATTCCGGTGTGTACTGCTCGACGCGTTCGGCCAGCAACTGGAATGCCGGCTTTACCGGTGTGCCGTCGGCCAGCTTGAAATCGCCAAGCAGGAAGGGATCGACCCCAGGCGTATGGGTACCGACCGGCTTGTCCATCTCGCGATCCCACCAGAGTTTGTTCTGCGGATCGAAACAGCCTTCCTCCGGCGGCACCTCGAAGCGCACGAACATGCCTTCTTCATGGCTTTTCGCGTCGGTATTCACCAGTTCGGCGGCGTTGGAGTACTGCACCAGGAACTCGCGGTCGTACAAACCCTGTTTGATGATTTCGTGGATCAACGCCAGCAACAGGGCGCCATCGGTGCCCGGCTTGATCGGAATCCACTCATCGGCGATGGCGGAATAGCCGGTACGCACCGGATTGATCGAAATGAAGCGGCCGCCGTCGCGCTTGAACTTGGACAGCGCGATCTTGAGCGGATTGGAATGGTGATCTTCGGCCGTGCCCAGCATCACGAACAGCTTGGCGCGGTCGAGGTCCGGCCCGCCGAATTCCCAGAACGAACCGCCGATGGTGTAGATCAGCCCGGCCGCCATGTTGACCGAGCAGAAGCCGCCGTGCGCCGCATAGTTGGGTGTGCCGAACTGGCGCGCGAACAAACCGGTCAGCGCCTGCATCTGGTCGCGGCCGGTGAACAGCGCAAATTTCTTCGGATCGGTCGCGCGGATCTTGCCCAGGCGCTCTTCCAGAATCGCGAAGGTTTCTTCCCAGGAAATCGGCTCGAACTCGCCCGCGCCCCGGTCAGCACCCGCCTTGCGCCGCAACGGCTGCGTCAGCCGCGCCGGCGAATACTGCTTCATGATGCCGCTGGAACCCTTGGCGCAGAGCACGCCCTGGTTCAGCGGATGGTCGATATTGCCCTCGATGAAGCGCACCTCGCCATTCTTCAGATGCACCTTGATGCCGCAACGGCAGGCGCACATGTAACAGGTGGTGGTGCGGACTTCTTCGTGCAGGGC
>CAZUSF010000352.1:0-2684 GCA_964623355.1 uncultured Thiobacillus sp.
CAGGCGATGGCCGAACTGCGCCGCAAGACGCCGTCGTTCGTCTGCATGTTCACCGCCGGCGCGCTGGAACAGGGCCGCAACGGCTGGACGCATCAACGCCCGGAAATCGAAAACTACTTCGCCGCGCAGATGCGCAACGGCAACATGTATCCGCTGTTCCCGTGCGACGCCAACCAGATCCAGGTCGCCTACGACTGGGCGCTGGGCACGCACAACAAGGGCATCGCGATCATCGCCTCGAAGTCACCGCTGCCGGTTTACACCACGCTGGATCAGGCGCGGGTAGGCATCGAGCGCGGCGCGGTGACGCTGTATGAAAGCCAGTCTGGTAGCAAAACCGTGGTGTTCGCGGTCACCGGCGACATGGTGCTGCTGCCGGTGTTCGAGGCGAAAGACAAGCTGGAAGCCGCCGGCCACAAGGTACGCATCGTCAGCGCCGCCAACCCGCGCCGGCTGTACCGCCCGACCGATGTGGCCTGGGATACCGTGTCGGAACCCGACAACGCCTTCATGGACGACGACCATTTCAACGCGCTGTTCGATGCCGACGCGCTGATCGCGGTCAGCGGCGGCCCCTCCGGCCCGCTGGAACCGATCCTGCTGCGCACCCGCGCCGCCCGCCGCGATGTAATGGCCTGGAAGCGCGGCGAAACCACCGCCAGCGCCGGGGAAATCATGGCCTTCAACGGGCTGACGGGTGATGCGATGGCGGCACGGGCGATGGCGTTGCTGGGGTGATGATTTGCTCCCTTCTCCCGCAAGCGGGAGAAGGGCCGGGGATGAGGGGCCTTTCGCTGGCCTCGCCGATATAACCGCCCTCTCCCCAACCCCTCTCCCGCTTGCGGGAGAGGGGCTTAAAAAGATGAATGGACGCCCCATGACACTCACCAAAATCATCGTTCTCGACGACGACCCGACCGGCTCGCAGACGGTGCATTCGTGCAAGCTGCTGACCCGCTGGGACGCTGTTACCTTGGAAGAAGCGCTGCTTGACGACTCGCCGCTGTTCTTCGTGCTGACCAACACCCGCGGCATGGATGCGACGCAGGCGGCGGCGGTGACGCGCGAGGTGTGCCAGAACATCAAGCTGGCGCTGGCCGATCTGGCGGCGGGGGGGCAGCGGTTCAACCCGATCTACGTCAGCCGTTCGGACTCGACGCTGCGCGGGCATTACCCGGTGGAAACCGATGTCATGGCTGAAGAACTGGGTCCGTTTGATGCGCATTTTCTGACCCCGGCCTTCTTCGAAGGCGGCCGCTTCACCCGCGACAGCATTCATTACCTGATGGTCAACGGCGTGCCGACGCCGGTGCATGAAACCGAATTCGCGCGCGACTCGGTGTTCGGCTATCAGCACAGTTATCTGCCGGATTACGTCGAAGAGAAAACCGCCGGCCGGATCAAGGCGAACGAAGTCGAACGTTTTGTGCTGAACGACGTGCGTAGCGATGTCTTGCAACGGCTGCTGGCCTTGGAAGGCAATCGCTGTTGCGTGGTCGATGCCGAAACCCAGGCCGATCTGAATCATTTTGCCGAGCAACTCACCGCCGCCGCCCGCCAGGGCAAGCGTTTCCTGTTCCGCTCCGCCGCCAGCCTGCTCACCGCGCTGGCCAAATTGCCGCCGCAACCGGTGGCTGCCGAGGCGATGCACGCCTATGTGAAAAACAACGAATTTGGCAAATGCGCAGGCGCGGTAATCGTCGGTTCGCACGTCAAGAAGACCACCGCACAACTGGCCATCCTGCTCGAACAACCCGGCATCGTGGCGCTGGAAGTCGATGTCGACCAAATCGAAACGCAACGTGCCAAGCTGTTGAAGGACATCCAGACCCAGGCGCGTGACGCGCATGCCCAAGGCTGGACTTCGGTGATTTACACCAGCCGCGTCGAACGCCAGTTTCCCGACCAGGCAACACGGTTGGCCTTCGGCGAAGCGGTATCGGCCTTTTTGATGGACGTGGTACGCGCTTTGCCGACCACGCTCGGATTCCTGATCAGCAAGGGCGGCATCACCTCCAACGACGTGCTGTCCGATGGCCTCGCACTGCGCACCTCCACGGTGCTCGGCCAGATCCTGCCCGGCTGCTCGGTGGTGCGCTGTCCCGCCGACCATCCGCGCTATCCGGATTTGCCGGTGGTGATCTTCCCCGGCAACGTCGGCGACGATGCGGCACTGGCCACGGCATATCGCCGGCTTTCGGCATAATCGGTAGACATGACAGGCAACCCATACATCCGTCATTCCCGCGCAGGCGGGAATCCAGTTCCTTCGTCAAACTGGGTTCGGCTTTACAACCTGGATTCCCGCATTCGCGGGAATGACGACGCGATATGACGCCCACTTTCATCACTGCGCTGAAAACCGCGCTGCCGGCGAATTCACTGCTGATCGAAGCCGAAGCGCTGCGTCCTTACGAATGCGACGGTCTGTCCGCCTACAAGCAGACGCCGCTGGCGGTATGTCTGCCGGAAACACTGGAACAGGCGCAAGCGGTGTTGCGCGTCTGCCGCGAACATAAAGTGCCAGTCGTCGCGCGCGGCGCCGGCACCGGTTTGTCCGGCGGCGCGCTGCCGTTGGCGGATGGCGTGATTCTGTCGCTGGCACGCTTCAACAAAATCCTGCAGATCGACGCCGAAAACCGTCTGGCGGTCGTGCAGCCCGGCGTGCGCAACCTGGCGATTTC
>CAZUSF010000353.1:0-2672 GCA_964623355.1 uncultured Thiobacillus sp.
CGGCAGGAGGTACAACTTCAATCCAGGCCGTGGAGACCGTTTTGCAGGCTTGCCCAGCCCCGGCCGATCAAGCCCGCATCCATCTGGCGCAGGTGGCCCAGACCGATTGTTGCAAGGGGCACAAAGGGGTGTGCGGTTGTCGCGCCGGCAAGATTGTCTGTTGCGATAAAACCATCAGCCCGACCTGCACTTGCCATTCGGACTGGCACGAGGCGAACTGACGGCAGCCGGGTTTATTTGCTCACCGCCACCCAGACGCCATCCCAATCCGGGCTGAGCGGCGTTTGCCGAAACAGTTTGATCCGCTCGATGAATACCTGGCTGGGCCGATCCTGCGGCAGGTGCGCCAGGCATTCGTTGAACGCGGCTTCTGCGGCATCCCATTGTTGCGCTCGGTAGTGCGCCAGGCCGCTGGCGAAGGCGGCTAGGCCGGCTTGCTGCGCCGGGGTCAACGCGGTGCGCTGGCCGAGCAGTTCGTAGACCTGGATCGGTTCCTGTTTTCCGGCGACGCGCAGACTGTCGATTTCGCGGAAAGCCAATGTTTCACAAGCCAGTCGGTGGGTTTCCGGGTTGACCAGGATGTGCGTGCCATAGAACTTGTTGGCCTGTTCCAGACGAGACGCCAGATTCACTGTATCGCCAATCACCGTGTAACCACGTGCGGTGTCGGAGCCAATGTTGCCGACGGTGACTTCGCCGCTGGCGATGCCGATGCGGATATCCACTTCCGGCAAGCCATAGCGCACGCCGATCAGGTTGGGCAGATCGGCGCGAAAGGCTTCCAGTTGCGCCATCTGTTCCAGCGCGGCCTCGCAACAGAGTTCGGCATGCCCGGCCGCATCGCTGAACGGCGGCCCCCAGAACGCCATCACCGAGTCGCCGATGTATTTGTCGACGATGCCCTGGCGGGCGCGGACGATGTCCGACATCAGCGAGAAATAGCGATTGAGGAAGCGCACCGCGGTGTCCGGCGTCAGGCCTTCGCACATCTGGGTGAAATTGGCCAGGTCGGAGAAGAACACCGTCATCACCTGACGCTGGCCGCCTTCCGCCGCCAGCCGGTTATCGAGCAGGCCGCGCACGATGCGCGGATCAACGTACTGGCCGAAGGTGGTTTTGATGCGCTCCTTTTCGCGCAGGCCGATCACCATGTGGTTAAAGGAGTCGGCCAGCACGGCAAGTTCATCGCGGGTATGGACGCTGATTTCAACCGTCAGATCGCCCTGTTCGATCGATTGCGTGCCGCCCAGCAGGCGGCGGATCGGTTCGACCAGCGAGCGTGTCACCAGTGCCGCGAAGATCAGGCCGAGCAAAGTGGCAATGCCGGTAACGATCCAGTTCAGGCGCACGGCGCGGGCTTCTTCCGCTTTCGCTTGCTGCGCGGTGTCCTGCGTCAGCTTGTTGAGCAGGTCGATGACCTTCTGGATTTCGCCATCGAGCGCGTCCTTGTCGCGCAGCAGGGCTTCACGCATCAGCGCTTCGGAACGACGATTGCCCTCATCCACTTCAATCTGGAACAGCCGGAAAGTGCGATGAAAGTTCTGCCGAGCATCCTGGATGGTCGGCAATTGCCGGCTGAGCAAGGCCAGCGTGACGCGGTCGAGTTCGATATTGGAGGCGGCGTCGGCCTCTTTCAGCAGGTTCAGCGATGAATCGACGATCTGGTCGGCGTTGATGCCGCGCGCATCGAAATCGCGGTTTTCCTTCTCCAGGAACGCCGCATCAGGCTTGACCGCCTCGCGGCCGGCGATCACGCGTTCCATGTGCACCATTTGCTGGCGCACCAGAATCTCGACGCTGGCAACCTGTTGTTGCAACGGCAGGTAGTAATCCGCCAAGGCGTGCACCTGATTATTCAGCAGGCGCAGGTTGAACACCGAAATCCAGGTCACGACCCCCATCAACAGCAACAGAGCCAGGGTGATACTGAATATTTTCAGGCTGATCGGGCGGCGCATGGTCGAAGCGGGTTGCGGTATTGACTTCATGCTACGACCAGTCGCGCGAGAAGCAAAGACGCCCGCCCGCGCTCAGCTCGGATCAGGCACGAACTCGCCCGGGAAGGGCTGCGCCTGGCGCCAATCCGGTTGCCTCCAGACCGGACGCGGCTTCGGCAGGATGCCGCGGCTGAGCAGGTTGTTGCGGCTGTCGTAGCGCAGGCTCAGCACTTCACTCGGCGTGCGGCTGGCGCGCTCGAATTCGGTGTACTGGATCGGCGCATATTCGCGCTGGCCGTGGCCGGTGCCGAGTCGTTCCGATTTGCGCATGGTTTGAGCAGATGGGCTGGCGGACTCGGCAGCCAGGGAATCAGCACTGTTACCGGCGCTCGGAGCGGGTGACATCCGGTTCAAATAGGGTGTCACCGGAATCGGCGGATAAACCTTCTCGCGGAACACCGCCGCGCCGATGACGCCGACGTTATCCGGCCGGCCGGTGCGGGCAGCGTAGGAATCCGGCAACGCGGTGAAGTAGAACTGCGCCACCTCCTGCTGGCTCTTGCGCCAGCCGGCAATCTCGGTCTGTTCCCACGGCGCCAGCACATAGCCGGACTGGTTCGAGGCGGCGGTTTCACCGCTGACGACGTTGACGCCGTCCACCGACAACACCACCAGAACACGTTGATCGCTGCGGTTGGACAGGCGTACCGCGTAACGATCACCCGGATTGCCGGC
>CAZUSF010000354.1:0-2646 GCA_964623355.1 uncultured Thiobacillus sp.
CCGGCAGCGCCGGACTCGACCTGCGCGCCTGTCTGGATGAAGCCGTGCTGCTCAATCCTGGCGAAACCGTATTGATTCCAACCGGCCTGGCGATGCATATCGCCGATGCCGGCTATGCCGCGATGATTTTGCCGCGTTCCGGTCTGGGCCATAAACATGGCGTCGTGCTGGGCAATCTGGTCGGCCTGATCGACTCCGATTACCAGGGCCAGTTGCTGGTGTCGGTGTGGAACCGAGGCCAGACTGCGTTCACCATCCAGCCGTTCGAGCGCATCGCGCAGATGGTCATCGTGCCGGTGGTGCAGGCGCAGTTCAACCTGGTGGAAGATTTCGACGCCAGCCATCGTGGCGAGGGCGGCTTCGGCAGCACCGGCAAGCATTGAGCGTTGAAACCGCCGAGCTCATTATTCACGTTGTCACTTCGGCGCAGGCCGGAGTCTGCTGTCGCTGACTGGACCCCGGCCTGCGCCGGGGTGACGGCAGTGTAGGGCCGACACGCCATGAAGCCCGGCTACCTGAACAAGCTGTTCCGCTACTACAGCCTGTACACCGGCGCCTTCGTGTTTTTCCTGTTCGCGTTGGCGGTGGCCGAGTTCATGGGCACGCCGGAGCGCTGGATCGGCTGGATCTTCATGGCTTCGACGGTGGGGCTGTATGCCGCCATCGGCTTCTTCAGCCGCACCTCGGATGTCGATGAGTATTACGTCGCCGGACGCCGTGTGCCGGCGGTGTACAACGGCATGGCGACCGGCGCCGACTGGATGAGCGCGGCGTCGTTCATTGGCCTGGCCGGCACGCTGTATCAGAAAGGCTATGACGGACTTGCCTTCGTCATGGGCTGGACCGGCGGCTATGTGCTGGTGGCGCTGTTGCTGGCGCCCTACCTGCGCAAGTTCGGCCAGTTCACCATTCCCGATTTCATCGCCGCACGCTATGGCGGCAACGTGGCGCGGACGATCGCCGTGGCGGGCGTGATCCTGGCTTCTTTTACCTACGTCACGGCACAGGTATTTGGCGTCGGCATCATCACCAGCCGCTTTCTCGGCATCACCTTCGAGACCGGCGTTTTTGTCGGCCTGGCCGGCATTCTGGTGTGTTCCTTCTTGGGCGGCATGCGCGCGGTGACCTGGACCCAGGTGGCGCAATACATCGTGCTGATCATCGCCTACCTGGTGCCGGTGGTTTTCCTGTCCTACAAAGTGACCAGCGTGCCGGTGCCGCAACTGGTGTATGGCGAGGTGATGGTGCAACTGGCCGAGCGCGAGAAGGAGCTGCTGGCCGATCCGGCGCAGCAGATCGTGCGCGATGCCTATACGGAAAGAGCGCAGGCCTTGCAGCGTCAACTGGACACCCAGCCGACTGCGTCGATGGCGGAACGGGAACGCTGGCAGCGCGAACTGCTGGCTGCGCAGAAAAGCGCCCAGCCGCCGTTCCCGCATGCCGAGGCGTTTCCGGGAAAAAGCGAGGCCGAGCGAAATACCGCGCGGCTGAATTTCATCGCGCTGACGCTGTGTCTGATGGTCGGCACTGCCGCGCTGCCGCACATCCTGATGCGCTTCTACACCACGCCTTCGGTGCGCGAGGCACGCAACTCGGTGTTCTGGTCGCTGTTCTTCATTTCTCTGCTCTATCTCACCGCGCCGGCTTACGCGGTATTTGCCAAGTATGAGGTCTATACCAACGTCATCGGCACCGCGATCGCCGAACTGCCGACCTGGGTCGCGTCGTGGGCCAAGGTCGGCATGGTGGCCGTGGAGGACATCAATGGTGACGGCATCCTGCAATTGGCGGAGCTGACCCTGAATCCGGATGTGATCGTACTGGCGACGCCGGAGATCGCCGGCCTGCCCTATGTCGTCGCCGGACTGGTTGCCGCCGGCGGCCTGGCAGCGGCGCTGTCCACCGCCGATGGTCTGCTGCTGACCATCGCCAATGCGCTGTCGCACGATGTGTATTACAAGATGATCAACCCGACCGCCTCCACGCGCCGCCGCATTACCCTCTCGAAAGCGCTGTTGCTGTTCGTCGCGATGGCGGCCGCCTGGGTTGCATCGTTGCGGCCGGACACGATTCTGTCGATGGTGGCCTGGGCCTTTTCGATTGCCGGCGCCTGTTTCTTTCCCGCGCTGGTACTCGGCATCTTCTGGCGCCGGGCTTCGCGCACCGGCGCTATCGCCGGCATGCTGGTTGGCCTCGGGGTGACGTTGTATTACCTGCTTGGGGTGAAGTTTTTCGGCATGCAGAAGTGGTTCGGCATCAGCGATATTTCGGCCGGTGTGTTCGGCCTGGCGGCGGGTTTTGTCACCATTGTCCTGGTCAGCCTGATCAGTCGCGCGCCGGATCAGGCAACGCGCAGGCTGATCGAATCGGTGCGCTATCCCGGCGATCCGAGTCACCGCGCTTAAGACGTTAACCTCGTAAGTCGTACCCCCGTAGGTCACACCCCGTCCGGTAGAATGCAGCGGTTCATTTTTCGAGCCCATCATGTCCGCCCTCAAAAACGATACTTTTCTCCGCGCCCTGCTGCGTCAGCCGACCGAATACACGCCGACCTGGCTGATGCGTCAGGCCGGCCGCTATCTGCCCGAGTACTGCGCCACCCGCGCGCGCGCCGGCAGTTTCCTGAATCTGTGCAAATCGCCGACG
>CAZUSF010000355.1:0-2642 GCA_964623355.1 uncultured Thiobacillus sp.
GGCGGCGCGGCATACATCGTCTGGCCAGCCAGTTTGCTGGTGATGCGGACTTTTTCTTCGCCCTCGGTGATTTCAAGTTCGGCGATGCCGGAATCCTGCACCAGGTCGATCAGTTTCTTCAGCTTGCGTAAATCCATGTATCAATCCTCCAGAGCGTGAAGCGCATAGCCCAGAGCGAACAGATAACCGCTCGCGCCAAGTCCTGAAATGACGCCGACCGCCTTGTCGGAAAAATACGAATGCTGGCGGAAGGCTTCGCGTGCATGGACGTTGGACAGATGCACTTCGATGAAAGGGATGGCCACCGCTGCCAGCGCATCGCGCAAGGCCACGCTGGTATGCGTGAAGGCGGCGGGGTTGATGATGATGAAAGCCGTGTTGTCGAGCCGAGCGGCGTGCACGCGCTCAACCAGAAGATGTTCGGCGTTGCTCTGAAAACACGTCACATTGATGCCAATCGCCGCCCCCTGCTCGATCAATGCGGCATCGATATCGGCCAGGGTCTGATCACCATAGTGATCCGGCTCGCGCACGCCGAGAAGATTCAGATTGGGGCCATGCAGTACCAGAATCGCCTTTTCCGGGCTTTTACTGGAAGCATCGGTGGAACTGTCGGCAACAGCTTCTGCGGCCGGGGTTTTGGGCGATCGCTTGCGATTCATCAGTATTCAACTCGACAGCTTTTAACAGACTGTCAGTTGTGGAAACGGCGGCGATTGTGCCGGAAGCGTATCGGATAAGTCCACAATTCCGCATCGAATTTGCATCTATCGCAACAAATCAATGACTTGCCTCACACGCTAAAACCAAGCCCTTCTTCCTGGTGCAGGCTGCAGCTTGAAAACGGCTAATATGTCGGTCCTTTGGCGATGCTCCAACGCCAGATAACGTCGCCTGATCACGTCTCAACCAACTCGCAGAGCACTTGTAAACATGTCCCGCACCGACGCCAACCCGATGACCGCGACTGAACGCCGCGCGGCGTTCTCGCTGGCAGGCATCTTCGGCTTGCGCATGTTGGGCATGTTCCTGATTCTGCCGGTTTTCGCGCTCTACGCCGCCACCCTGCCCGGCGGCGACAACCACACCCTGGTCGGCCTGGCGCTTGGCATGTACGGCCTGACCCAGGCCATATTGATGATTCCATTCGGCATTGCATCCGATCGGTTTGGCCGCAAACCGGTGATCATCGCCGGCTTGCTGATCTTCGCCCTCGGCAGTTTCCTCGCCGCCTCGGCCGATGACCTCTGGGGCGTGCTGTTTGGCCGGGCGTTGCAAGGCGCCGGCGCCATCTCGGCGGCAGTCACCGCACTCCTGGCCGACCTGACGCGGGAAGAAAAGCGTACCCAGGCGATGGCCATGATCGGCAGCACCATCGGCCTGGCCTTCGCCTTCTCGCTTGCCGTCAGCCCGGTGTTCTACCACTGGATCGGCGTCCCCGGCATGTTCGCGCTGACCGGCGTGCTGGCGTTGCTGGCGATTCTGGTGGTCAAGTTCGTCACCCCCAACCCAGGCAAGACCGCGTTTCACTCCGACGCCGAGACCAATCCGGCGCGATTGAAGGATGTATTGCGGCAGCCCGAACTGCTGCGCTTGAACTGGGGCATCTTCGCGCTGCACGCGGCGCAGATGGCGATGTTCATCATCGTGCCGTTCGCGCTGGTCGACGGCGGCCTCGATGCCGAGCATCACTGGCAGGTCTATCTGCCGGTCCTGCTCGGCTCGCTGGTGATTCTGGTGCCGGCAATCATTTATGGCGAAAAGCACGGTGGCCTGAAGAAAGTCTTCGTTGCCGCCATCGCGTTGATGCTGGCGGCACAGATCGGCCTCGCCTTCTCGATGCACCAGTTCTGGGGCGTGGTCGCCGCGCTGTTCGCCTACTTCATCGCCTTCAACATCCTCGAAGCCAGCCTGCCATCGCTGGTATCCAAGATCGCGCCACCGGAAGCCAAAGGCACGGCGATGGGCGTCTACAACACCTCGCAGGCGCTCGGCCTGTTTTTCGGCGGCGCAGCCGGCGGCTGGCTGGCGCAGAACTACGGCTTTGGCGTGGTATTCGCGTTCTGCGCCGGCTTGATGGCGATCTGGCTGGTTCTTGCGGCCAGCATGACACCGCCGCCGCGCGTAAAAACCCAGATGTTCCACATCGGCGTCATTTCTGCCGAAGAGGCGCAACGGCTGGCAACCCGGCTGACCGTATTCACCGGCGTCGAAGCGGTCACCGTGCTGCCGGAAGAAGGTTCGGTGCTGCTGAAAGTGGCGCAAACCGGCTGGGACGAGGAAGGCATTCGACATCTACTTCAAGGAGGAAACTAAATGGCTTCGGTCAATAAAGTCATCATCATCGGCAATCTGGGACGCGATCCCGAAATGCGCTACATGCCCAGCGGCGACGCGATCGCCAACCTGCGCATCGCCACCGCCGAGAAATACAAGGATCGCAACGGCGAAATGCAGGAATCCACCGAATGGCACTCGGTCGCCTTCTTCGGTAAAACCGCCGAGGTCTGCGGCCAGTACCTGAAGAAAGGCAGCCAGGTCTATGTCGAAGGCAGCCTGCGCACGCGCAAATGGCAGGACAAGGACGGCAACGACCGCTACACCACCGAAATCCGCGGCGACCGCATGCAGATGCTGGGCGG
>CAZUSF010000356.1:0-2615 GCA_964623355.1 uncultured Thiobacillus sp.
AGTGCGACAGAAGAAGAACGAAATCGCTTCGCGATAGCAAGAACCCTTTACCGCCGAAGCCGCCTTAAAAACTATATAAAAATACGAAAAAGTATGCTATCTTTTTAATTTACTCAATCGCCAAACCAAACAAACAAGAAAGGAAGCATACCTTTTCGTGATTATGATTGTATCACATTCAGCGAAGCTGGAAAACGGTTTTTTAAAAACGGGCAAATCACCTCCTTCATGATGGAATAAACGATAAAACCATCGGGAGGGAAAGTAAAATGGAACAATATCTAGAAGAGATCGAACTATACTTTAAGCTTAAGGCGACCCCGGAATCATCACGAGAATCCTACCGACGCCGGATGTGTGCCTTCATCGTCTTCATGCAGGCGAAAGGAAAAAGCATTGAGGAATTAACCGACAGCGATATCCAGCAATACATTCTGCACCTTAAAAACGAAACGGGACTCTCGGCCGGCACGATCAACAACTACATCTCCGGCATCAGGTTTCTCTATACCCATGTACTGGACCGGGAGTGGAATCCAAGGCGGATCCCCCGGATGAAACGGGAGCCCCGCTTCCCTGTGATTCCTTCTAAAGATGAGGTGCTATCTCTTGTAAGTGGCACCGACAACCTAAAACACCAAGCCATTTTAATGCTTCTTTACGGTAGCGGCCTACGGGTTGGGGAGGTGGTTAGGCTAAGGATATCCGATATCTGTAGCAAGACCATGCGGGTGCGAATTGCAGATGCCAAGCACGGCACTAATCGCTACACAATTTTGTCCTACACCGCTCTTGAGGTTTTGCGCAAGTATTTTAGAGCCTACTTTCCGGGAGAGTACAAGCAAGATGACTGGATGTTCCCCGGCCAAAAGGCCGGGGAACATCTAAACGTCAAGACCGTCAAGAATACCATCATCAGATTGCGGGACCATCTAGAGCTAAACACGCAGATCTCCGCCCATACCCTGAGGCACTGCTTTGCCACCCATGCCCTTGAAGGCGACGTGGACCTGGCCTTGATCCAGCAGATGCTGGGACACCGGAGCATCAAGACCACGGCCGGGTATCTGCACATGACCAGCAAAAGCCTGATGGGAGTAAAAAGCCCTCTGGACACGGCGTCATGATCCAGCAGATTTTTAAAGACTCCTACCCCCGGTATCTTGAAAGCTTCCGCCCTCATGCCCAGCAGTCCAAGGCGGCCCTGGGCATCATCCGCTGCCGTACAGCCGAACTCGGTGGCCATACCTCCAGGTGCGACCGGTGCGGCCACCAGAGGGTCCACTACAATTCCTGCCGCAACCGCCACTGTCCCCTTTGCCAAGGCGTGAAAAAGGCGGTCTGGATCGACCGGCGCCGGGCCGATGTTCTGGAAGCCCCCTATTTCCATCTGGTCTTCACGGTGCCTAAAGAGTTGTGCTCCCTGATCTACCAAAACCAGGAGCTCCTTTACGACCTGATGTACAAGGCGGCGGCCCGGACTATTCTGGAACTTTGTCAGGACAAGCGCTACCTTGGGGCAAGGCCGGGGTTTTTCTCTTTGCTCCATACCTGGGCCCAGGATCTGCATTACCATCCCCATCTTCACACCGTGGTTTTAGCCGGTGGCTTAACTCCTGAGGGGAAATGGCAGGAGGCGGGAGAAAAATTCTTCATCCCTGTCAAGGTGCTGGGGGCAATGTTCCGGGGCAAGTTCCTGCACCACTTAAAAGAGCATTACCAGGCGGGCAGGCTGGGGTTTTACGGCCAGGCCGCCGGGCTAAAAGACCCGGCTGTTTTCAAGGCGCTTGTGGACAAGTGCTATCATCATGACTGGTACACCTATGCCAAGCGTCCTTTTTCCGGCCCCATGGCGGTGATCAAGTATCTGGGAAACTACACCCACCGGATTGCCATCTCCGGCAGCCGGATCGTCAAGGTGCATGACGGCCGGGTAACCATTACCTTAAAAGACAGGAAAAGCGGCAGACTTAAAGAGGCAGTCATGGAAGACGTGGAATTCATCCGCCGCTTTTTGATGCATGTTCTGCCCCAGGGTTTTGTAAAGGTGCGGCACTACGGGATTTTAGCCAACCGGAACAAGAAGGCCTCGCTTGCCCTGTGTCGCCAACTGACGGGAAGCTTCCGCTACGTACCCAGGTTCGCGGGGCTTTCCACTGTCCAGGTCATGTCCCGGCTCGCCGGCCGGGACATGACACTGTGCCCCGTCTGTCAAGAGGGGAAGATGCAAGCAGTCGCGGCCGCCCCGGGGCCGGTGCCGTGAATTACCCCAACTTAATAGCTAAAGGCATGGCCCTGTTCCGGGGGAGGGGGGAGGTGTGCCCGGGGACACTGAAAATGTGAAAAAATACCTGAGGTTCACCTAGATCAGAGCCCATGCCTTGGCGCCAACCATCAAAAAGGGAAAACCGGGAAGATTGAATCCCCATAGCAACCCGCAACCCGCGACTTCATTCTTCTAGGGCAATCAAAAATTTTGCGCAACTTAAACAAGGGCAAAGCCTGTAAAATTCACGGTGGCTTTGCCTTTTTCGCGCAAAACTTCCGATTGAACCCTTCAAGAACCGTCCCCATGTCTCACCCCTCCACAAGGCTTGGCAGGATTCTTGCAAAAG
>CAZUSF010000357.1:0-2615 GCA_964623355.1 uncultured Thiobacillus sp.
ATGAGCAGTTAGGTCATGGGCTGTTTGGTCATGGGCGGCTTTGTCATGGATATAGCGTTACTTCTGTTTCTGATTCTCCTGAATGGCGTATTCGCCATGTCCGAGATTGCCGTGATTTCTTCCCGCAAGTCGCGACTGCAACGACTCGCGGAAGACGGCAGCCCCGGCGCCCATTCAGCCCTTGCGCTGCATAACGAACCCTCCACTTTTCTGTCCACGATTCAGGTGGGCATCACTTCGGTAGGCATTCTCAGCGGCGCCATCGGCGAAACCGCGCTGGCCGACCCAATGGCGGCCTGGCTGGCGCAGTTCCCATTGATCGAACCCTACGCCAAGGCTTTTGCCTTGACCGTGGTGGTGATTGGCCTGACCTATTTCTCGGTGGTGGTCGGCGAGCTGGTGCCGAAGCGACTTGGATTGCTTGCCCCGGAGGGCATTGCATCGTTGATCGCGCGGCCGATGAACATACTGTCGCGCTTTTCCAAGCCGGTCGTCTGGCTGTTGTCGAACTCATCCAGCCTGCTGTTGCGCCTGATAGGCGCCCGGCGCAAGGAAGAACCACCGGTCACTGACGACGAGATCAACGTGCTGATGGGTCAGGGCGCCGAAGCGGGCGTATTCCATGAAAGCGAACAGGAAATCGTATCCAACGTCCTGCGTCTGGACGACCAGCGCATCGGCGCGATCATGACGCATCGTTCGGATATCTATCTGGTCGATCTGGACGAGCCGGAAGAGGTCATCCGCAGCCAGATTGCCGATAGTCCGTTTGAACGCATCGTCATCTGCCGCGACGGGCTGGAGCATGTGATCGGCATTCTGCGCACCTCCGATCTGCTGAAGGCCGCGTTGGCCGGCACACCGCTCAACGTCGAGGAACACCTGCGCGCGCCGCTCTATGTTCCGGACAGCGTCTCCACCACGCAACTGCTGGAGAGTTTCCGCCAGGCGCGCATGCAGTTCGCACTGATCGTCGATGAGTACGGCGAACTCGAAGGGCTGGTCACGCTCACCGACGTGATGACCGCCATCGTGGGTGAACTGCCCTCCTTCGATTCGCCAGAGGATCAGGACGTGGTCGAACGCGAAGATGGCTCATATCTGGTGGACGGCAGTGTCACCATCGAGCGGCTCAAAACTGCGCTTGAGATTGAGGATGAATTGCCCGGCGAAGCAGATAACGCGTTCAACACGCTGGGCGGATTTGTCATGCACATGCTCGGCCGGATTCCGGCGGTAAGCGATCACTTCGACAGCACTGGCATGCGTTTCGAGGTGATGGATATGGACAGAAATCGGGTCGACAAAGTGCTGATCGTCCGTCTTGCGCCGACCTCGGACACGCCAGAGGCGGCGTAATGCAACACATCGTGTTGGCACATCAATTTAGTGAACCTTTCCCGGAACACCTTCTCCATCTTCGGCCATGACCTTACTGTTTGCTGTACTCATCCCCTTCCTCGGCGCCGCGTTGGTTGCCTGGATCAGCCGCATTGGCCGTTCCGCCGCCGCCTGGGCCGCTGGACTGGTCGGCATCGGCGCAACGGCTTTGCTGGCCAGCATCGTCGCACCGGTGCTGGCCGGGGAAACGCTGATCGAGAGAATTGAATGGCTGCCGCAAGTTGGCCTCGATCTCGCCTTCCGCCTCGACGGTCTCGGCCTGCTATTCGCCGGCCTGATCCTCGGCATCGGCCTGCTGGTCATCCTCTACGCCCGTTATTACCTGTCCGAACGTGACAGCCTGGGGCGTCTGTATGCCTATCTGCTGCTGTTCATGGGCTCGATGCTGGGCGTGGTGCTGTCGGAAAACCTGATCCAGTTGCTGATCTTCTGGGAGCTGACCAGCCTCAGTTCCTTCCTGCTGATCGGCTACTGGAAGGAGCGCGAGGAAGCGCGGCATGGCGCGCGCATGGCGTTGGCAATCACCGGCGCCGGCGGCCTGGCCCTGCTCGGCGGCATCCTGCTGCTAGGCGAGATCACCGGTAGTTACGATTTGACCGTGGTTCTGGCGTCCGGCGATCTGATTCGCGCCCACCCGCTTTACCTGCCGACGTTGATCCTGGTGCTGCTCGGTGCGTTCACCAAGTCGGCGCAGTTCCCGTTCCATTTCTGGCTACCGCACGCGATGGCGGCGCCGACGCCGGTGTCGGCGTATCTACACTCCGCGACCATGGTGAAAGCCGGCGTTTTCCTGCTGGCGCGCCTGTTTCCGGCGTTGTCCGGCACCATGGAATGGTCGTATCTGGTCGGCGGCGTCGGCCTGATCACACTGTTGGTCGGCGCCTTCATCGCGCTGTTCAAGCACGACCTGAAAGGCTTGCTGGCCTATTCGACGATCAGCCATCTCGGCCTGATCACCACGCTGTTCGGCATCGGCACGCCGTTGGCGGCGGTGGCCGGCGTGTTTCACATCATCAATCACGCCATCTTCAAAGCATCGCTGTTCATGGCCGCCGGCATCATCGACCACGAAACCGGCACCCGCGACATGCGCCGCATCAACGGCCTGTGGAAATTCATGCCCTATACCGCCACACTGGCCATGGTGGCGGCGGCGGCAATGGCCGGCGTGCCGCTGTTCAACGGCTTCCTGTCGAAGGAAATGTTCTTCGCCG
>CAZUSF010000358.1:0-2600 GCA_964623355.1 uncultured Thiobacillus sp.
GGCGGTAGCCGAGTTCGGCGTTGTCCCAGTGTTTCTTGTCGACGCCCGGCGTGAAACAGAACAGGTCGGGATCGTTTTCTACCCAGGTGTAGGCGTTCGACATGGTCAGCGACTTGGTCATGCAGACATCGACACACAGCGCGCACCAGCAGCAGCGGCCGTAATCGATGCGCGGGCGCAAGCCGGAATCGCCTTCCTTGGTCGGGATGCCGTCCACCGGCACCATGTCGATGGCGCCGTTCTGACAAATCGTTTCGCAGGTGCCGCAGCCGATGCACAGTGCCACATCGTTCTGGTGGAAGCCGCGATAACGCGGCGCGGCGGGGCGGTTCAGCGGGTCGAGGATGCTGACCGGGTCGCGGAACAGGTTCTTCCACGCTGTAAAGGGGGAGAGGACGTCACGCACACTCATCGTTCAATCTCCGGGGGGTAGGTATGCAGCGATACCAGCAGCGCGGCGACATCCGAGATGTTGATATTGACGATCATGCGTTCCAGCAACGCCATGGCGTGGGTGTAGGACGGGCCGCGCACATTGACCCGGCGCGGGAAGCCGCTGCCGTCGGTGACCAGGTAATAGCCGTATTCGCCGCGTGAACATTCGCCGCGAATATAGGTTTCACCGCGCGGAATCTTCCAGTGCAGCATGCTCGGCATTTCCGCGATCAGCGGACCGCTGCGCGGCATTTTGGCGAGGATCTGGCGAATCAGGTCAACCGACATCAGCAGGTCGCGGCGGCGCACGTCGGAGCGGGTGTAGATGTCGGAATCGTGGCCGATCACCGGTTCGAATTCGAGTTCGTTGTAGACCAGATACGGCTGGTCGCGGCGCACATCCTTGGCCACACCGGCGGCGCGCGCGTTGGGCCCGGTGACGCCGTACTGGTCCAGCCAGGCCGGGTCGATGACGCCCTGGCCGACGGTGCGTTTCTTGAACACGGCGTTGCGGAACATCACGTCCTGCACGTCCCGCATGGTGCTTTCGATTTCGCGCAGGGTTTCTTCCATGCGTGCGTCGAAGCCTTCCGGCAGGCCGTCGCGCACGCCGCCGGGCATGATGAACATGTGATAGATGCGCGCGCCGGTCATTTCCTCGAAACGGTCGAGCATCAGATCGCGCGCGTAGGTGGTCCATTGGCCGATGACGCCCAGACCGAGCGCGCCGGCCTGGCCGCCGAGGAACATCAGATAGCTGTTGATGCGGCCCATTTCCAGGATCAGCGTGCGTATCCAGTTGGCGCGCTCGGGCGACTGGATGCCGGCGAGTTCTTCTACAGCGGCGGCGTAGCAGTATTCGTTGAAATCCGGCTCCGGCACGCAGATGCGGCAGACGATGGGAAAACACTGGATGAAGCTGCGCCGCTCCATCAGCTTCTCGAAACCGCGATGCAGATAGCCGACATGGGTCTTGCCTTCGACCACTTCATCGCCGCAGACGGTGAGTTCCACCGACATGTTGCCGGTGATGCCGGGATGGTTGGGGCCTTGCCAGAGCTTCAGGTATTTGCCGGAAGCGAGATCGATGTCCAGCGTGCCGTCGGCTTTCTTGGCCGGGTATTGGCTGCGGTCGGGGGCTAAAAGATCCATCTTAGGCACCGTCCGGATAGAGTTGCTGTTTCATGTGCTGTTCCGGGTCATGCGTTTCGCGGCCCGGGCGATCGCTGAAGTTTGCACGGGCGTATTTCAAGGTGTCGAAATCGCGCCGATAGGGCGGGATGTCGTTCCAGCCTTCGAGGATGAATTCTTCATGCAGACGCGGGCTGCCGGGGAAGTCGATGCCGAACATTTCGCGCAGCTCGCGCTGATAGGTCGCCGCCGTCGGCCACAGGTCGTGGATGCTTTCCATGCTCGCCGCCTGGCGGGGAAACTTGACGCGCAGGCCGATGTCTTGCGCGCTACTCCGGTTCGACAGCAGGTAAGTCAGTTGAAACAGATCTTCTTCCAGCCAGTCGACCGCCGTCAGCAGCACCAGATGCGTGTAACCCTCAAGGTCGCGCAGATGCAGCAGGGTCGGCCGCAGATAGGCCGCCGGCACGGTGACGAAGCCAAGGTCGGGGCGCTGTTCGGTCAGTTCGCCGAGCGGAAACAGGTGTTGCAGTCGGGTGTGGAGGTCGCGCATGGAGTTCACCAGTTGTAGTCCGGCATGTCCCAGTCGTGGATCACCCGTTTCTGGTTTTCCTTGTACCAGGCGAATTTTTCCGCGTACTGGTTGGCGCCTTCGGCCTTGCCGGCGCGGATCAGTTTCTTCAGATCCTCGAAGCCGGCCAGCAGCGCTTCCGGACGCGGCATGCAGCCGACGATGTAGAGGTCGACCGGCATGTAGTCGTCGAGCCGTTTGATGGTGTTGTAGGAATCCCAGTACATGCCGCCGTTGATGGTGCAGGAGCCGAGGCCGACGACATATTTCGGACTCTGCATCTGCTCGTAGGCGCGGATGGCGCGCTTCAATGTCTTCACCGACAGATAGCCGGAAATCACCAGCAGATTGGCCTGGCGCGGCGTCGGCCGCCACTGGATGCCGTAACGGTAGGCGTCGAAGCGCGGCGTCATCAGCGGGCGCATCTCGATGGCGCCGCAGCCGGTGCCGAAACCGAGAATCC
>CAZUSF010000359.1:0-2598 GCA_964623355.1 uncultured Thiobacillus sp.
CGATGCGGTAGCCGAGACCGCGCACGGTTTCGATGATGTCCGGCGGCAGCTTTTTGCGCAGGCGGGCGATGAACACTTCGACGGTATTCGAGTCGCGCTCGAAGTCCTGCGCGTAGATATGTTCGGTCAGCGTGCCGCGCGAGACCACTTCATCGCGGTGGTGCATCAGATAGGCCAACACGCGGTATTCATGACTGGTCAGCGTCAAATTCATGCCCGCCACGCTGACCCGGCTGTGCCGGGTATCCAGAGCCAGTGGCCCGCAACGCAGTTCGGCGCTGGCGTGGCCGCCGGCGCGGCGGATCAGCGCGCGCAGGCGGGCCAGCAGTTCTTCCATGTGGAAGGGTTTCGCCAGATAGTCGTCGGCGCCGGCGTCGATGCCGGCGACTTTCTCGTGCCAGCCGCCGCGCGCGGTGAGGATCAAGACCGGCATCCCGCGGCCACCGGCGCGCCATTTCTGCAAGACCGTGATGCCATCCATTTGCGGCAGGCCCAGGTCGAGAATCACGGCGTCGTAGTCTTCGCTGTCGCCCAGGAAATGCGCATCGAGGCCGTTGTCGGCCGTATCCAGCGCATAGCCGGCCTCACGCAGGGCGTCGGCCAGCTGTGCGGACAGGGTCGGCTCGTCTTCGACCAGCAGGATGCGCATCAGCGGGAGTCTCCCCGGCGTGACTCCTGTTTTGTTCTGCTGCGCAGCAGGCTGCCGTCGCGGGCATCGATTTCCAGTTTCACCAGTGCGCCATCGCTGCGCAGGAGTTTGATTTCGTAGCGCCAGCGGCCGTGCTCACGTTCCAGTTCGACTTCCATGATCTGGCCTGGATGCTGCCGCTCGATGCGAGACAGTATTGTCTGCAAGGGCAGGATTTCCTTCGCTTCCAGCGCTTGCCGGGCGCGGTCATGGTCCTGCCGGTCATCGGCCAGGCTGGGGTTGGCCAGGATCAGACCGGCGAGGATCAGGCCGGCGGCCAGAAAGACGGCATGCAAGGTGATTCGCGGCATCGCGGCACTCACTCGATTTTCGATAACGCGCTTTATAGCGCGTTCAAGCTGAACGCAGGATGAACGCCGGGTTCAGCTTGCGTTCAGTGACCGGCGCGCAGAGTGCGGTCCTCGTCATTCAAACCGCAAGGAGGCCGTATGAGCCGATTCGACATCAAGACCCTGGGCGCGGTTGCGCTGATCCTGTCCATGCCGGTTTTCGCCGGACCGCGCGACGCACTGCTGACGCAGTATGCCGCCGAAGCCAGGGTTGCCACGCCAGCGTTCGGCGGGTTCTCCGCCGCGCGCGGCAAAACCCTGCACAACCAGAATTTCACTGGCGGCAAGGCGGATACCCCGGCCTGCGTCAGTTGTCACGGCAACGATCCGCGTGCGGCTGGCCGCACCCGCAGCGGCAAGGCCGTCGAGGCAATGGCGGTGTCGGTGCAGCCGACGCGCTACCTCGACCCGGCGAAAGTGGAGAAGTGGTTCCGCCGCAATTGCAACGAAGTGCTGGGTCGCGCCTGCACCGCGCAGGAAAAGGGCGACTGGCTGACTTACATGTCGCAACTTTAACTTTTGAGGAGAACATCATGAATCTGCCCTATCGTCCGCTGGTGCTGGGTATTTCCGTACTCGCCTTTTCCGCTGCCGTGCTCGCCGGCGGCAATCACTTCTACGCGCCGGTCGCCGATCCGGTGGTGCGCGAGGAGTGCGGCAGTTGCCATATGGCTTTTGCCCCGTCGATGCTGCCGGCCAGTTCGTGGAAACGCATGATGGCCAATCTGGGCAACCACTTCGGTGACGATGCCAGTGTCGATGCGAAAACTGCCGCACGCATCGAACGCTATCTGGTTGCCAATGCGGCGGATACCGGCGGCCGCCAATACGCCGGAAAGCTGCTGCGTGGCGTCGCACTCGACAACGCGCCGCTGCGCATCACCGAGTTGCCCAAGTGGGTGCGTGAACACCGTGAGGTGTCCGCCCGGGAATGGCGGCACAAGGATGTTCGCAGCAAGGCCAATTGCGTCGCCTGCCATAGCGAAGCCGCGCGCGGCTATTACGACGATTGATCATGAATCAGGCAGTTTGCCGCGTCGTAGGAGCGTCCGCTTGCGGCGCGATCGTCGTGGGATCGGCCCGCAAGCGGAGCCTCCTACAACTTTGCCGACGCACCCGATGGATGCATGGAGAAATCGCATGAAAACACTGCTGGCCGGGCTGATTGGCCTGATGACCCTGACCTGGGCGTGGCATGCCGTCTCCGCCGGCGGCGGCAGCCCGGCCTGGGTGGCGCGGCAGGAAGCGCTCTACCTGAGCGGCCTGCTGTCGATTGGCCTGATGTCCCTGTCGATGTTCCTGGCGGCACGGCCGGCCTGGGTCGAGCGGCCGCTGGGCGGCCTGGACCGGATGTACCGCACGCACAAATGGGCCGGCATCCTGGCCGTCAGCTTTGCTGCGCTGCATTGGTTGATCGAGATGTCGGATGATGTTCTGAAGACGCTGGTCGGCAGGGAAGGGCGGATTGCGAAGATCAAGGATGGCGGCTTGCTGGAGTCGTTGCGCCATCTCGCCGAAGACATGGGCGAGTGGGCGATCTACGCCGTGCTGGCGATGCTG
>CAZUSF010000360.1:0-2596 GCA_964623355.1 uncultured Thiobacillus sp.
CCAGAAACACCGCACCCATCAACGTCAGGGCCAGGGCGACATTCGACAACATCAACAGATGGGAGAAACGGTTCGCTTTTTCCCAGGAACCCATCATCGCGGACAGCTTCATGCGTACAACTCCGGCACCAGGCCATCCTTGTAGACCGCATTGAGCGGTGTGAGGCCCGCCTTGAAGGCGATATGAACGATTGCGCCATCCAGGTTGTTGCTCTTGAAGCGCTTCAACCAGGCGGATGCGAAAACGATGACGAAGAACATGATCGTCAGGGTCTCCGTCAGCATGCCGACCCCCATGAGTCCAACGGCCAGCGCGAACTCATCCAGTTCCCACCAGAAGAATTGCGGCTGGGAGTCGATGTAGCGCGGAATATCGACTTCCTTCATGGCAAGTCCTGGTCGACCTGAAGCCACACCGTAGCGCGCCGATTCTGGGCGCGGCCGGCTGCGGACTGGTTGTCGGCCAGGGGTTCACGTTCACCTCGACTGCCGATGGCAATGCGTTCACGCGCGACACCGTGGTGGGTGAACCACGCCGCTGCGGCCCGTGCCCGCCTCAGCCCCAAGCGGCAGTTGTAGGCATCGCTACCCACACTGTCGGTATGCCCAACGATCACGACGCGGTTATCTGTTTGCCTGACCTGATCCAGCACGGCTTCGAGATTGCTGGCTTGCAAAATCCGGCTGCTTTCGAACGGAAACGATGCACCCCCTTCGGCGCAGGCGTCTTCGACCACTGCGTGCACCGGTTCCGGCGGGTTGAGCAATGCATCCAGCTCCGCCAGGGTCGGGCGAGCGCTTTTCTCCACACTGATCCAGAACGTGCGTCCGGAAACCCTGTGCGAAGACGCGCGAGTAACATCAATCAGCGTTTCCTCGGCCGGCAGCACCTGTGCGAAGTCCGAGGGCGCCTGATACGCCTGGCGCACAAAGCTGATTGACCCACCGGAACCGGAGTCAGCCTGTGCCTGCATGACACTCAGGGCACAGAGCATGGAAAGACATCGCACCAACATTTATGTAAAACTTTTTAATATACCGTTGCACATATTGTTATTGTTTTAACGTGACAATGCAACCCTTCCCCTGAAAACACAGGAGTCAAGGCAATGTTGCGGATGAACGCTGAGCGATGGATTTGGACAGCAGGCCGCTGGCCAGGCGGAGAAACAGGTCGGCATCACCCTGGGTCGCGTCCGGCGTCACGACATAACGCCCGGCGATAGCAAGCGACGGCGTGGTTTGAATGCGGTAGGCCGCCAGTTTCTCCACCCCACGCCTGATGCGATCAACCGGCACCCGCTCCCAGGCCAGCGCGAAATCGCTCACGCCAGCCTGCAGGGCAGCAGCTTCCCAGGTTGCCCCTGCGTCCATGCGCATGCGGCCATCCTGCACCAGCGCGTAAGCACGGTCGCTGAAGGCATCCAGACGCGAGGGGGCAGCAAGCGCCACCGCGTACCAGGATCGTGCAGCCATGATCTGGCCACGATCCGACGTCACCACGGGCAAGAACTCAAAGCCCACGCTGTTGGGCAGACTGCGTCCCCAGCGTTCGAGCAAGGGATGCAGCGCACGGCAATGCGGGCAATCGAACTGGAAGAAGGCGATGCACCGGCGCATATCCTCGCCGATCGGCGCCACTTCCGAATAAGGCTCCAGGGCATTGCGCGTGACCGATCTTGCCGATGTGGCGGATGCGCTTGCCTCGATCAGCCAGGCGCTAGTCCCCAGCAGGAATGCCCGTCGCTGCATGGATGTCCTCCCAATCACACAGGCCCGCCTCGACCATCATGCCGAACAGCGAACCGCCACCAGAACGCCAATCCTGGATGATCTCCAGACCCGCCTCGCGCGCAACAACCGCCTTGTCCATCAGCGTCTCGGCAATGCCGCGCGCCGCCGGGGACTGCCCCATGCCATTCAACAGTTCAGCCGGCGTGCAGTACGCCAGTTGAACCAGCGCCTCGCCCAGTCGCAGCACCCTCCCCGCCTGGCGTTGATGGATCACATGCGCAATGGCCTCGGTGACCTCGGTCGTATTGACGACGCCCAGCCAGACCAGGATGTTGCCCAGGCGGGACTCGCCCGCCGCGACCACATCCACGTCCGAAGTGATGCGGCGGACTTCACTCAGGGAGGTGTGCCCCTCCAGCGCCAGGCGGGATCCAGCTTGCGCCAGCGTCTCGAATTGTGGCTGCAGGGAGGCGGCCGCATAGATGGCCTGCGCCCCGGCATTGTCGGTGGCGGCACGGCGCACGCCGGCATCCACCACGATGAACTCGATCACCGGGACGTTGCCTTGATAGGCCATCGGCTGCGGTGGCGTGGCAAAGCGCGGCGGCTGTTTGAAGCGCATGCCATGCTGGCGCAGCCAGGCCAGCTCCGCCTCGTTGGGCGCCTGATACACCGGTGCGCCGGCAATCCTGCGCACCAGCCGTTGTGCGGTGACGCCACGCAGGGACGCGGCCAGCGTGACCGGATCAACCCCGAGGTCGATCATCCGCGTCACCGCCATGGCTGCGTTGTTTGCATGCAGCGATGCCAGCACAAGGTGGCCGGTGATGGCCGCCTGTACGGCGATCTGGGCGGTTTCCGC
>CAZUSF010000361.1:0-2574 GCA_964623355.1 uncultured Thiobacillus sp.
CAGGGCATCGTAAGTCTGGAAACCGCCGATCACCCAGTTGGACATCGGGCAGGATGTGAATTTTGCGTTCGGTTCGATCAGGGTGACCTTGATGCTCGGGTCCCACATGCGCAGGTATTTCGCGCAGGTGGCGCCACCAAAGCCGGCGCCAACCACCACCACATGTGGTTGCGCTTGTCTAGATTTGGCATGGGCGGAAAGCGGAGCAATGGCGGCCGCGAATGTAGCGGCCGTAGATTTCATGAAATCGCGTCGATTCAGGCTCATTTTATTTTTCCTCGTCTCGTTTCTGGGCTTACTTCCGCTTGGAGAAATACTCAGCCAGCTGGCCGATTTCATCGGGCGTGAAGCCAAGCATGTACTTGGTCATGACGGTGGTTTCCCGTTTCTCGGTTCGCTGCTCCATCATGGCTTCCTGCAAGTAAGCCTTGTCCTGGCCGGCCAGCGCGGGAATCGCGCCCTGGCCGCTACCGTTCGGACCATGGCAGGTGGCACAGGTGGAAGCCAACAAGCGGACACGTTGGTTTTCGCTGGCATGTGCCGATAGGCACGAACCCAGGCCGACCAGTACCGCGATGGCGAGAATGCTCTTTCTGATCATGACGACTCCTCTACACTGCTACTAGTAAATTGCCCGTCGGAAGGTCGGCGGGCGCCAACTGCAACCAAACTGAACTAGAGGGAAATAGAGAGGGACGACTGAGTGAGGCACCATGCAGTGGATGGAACCTCGCTCAGTACAATCTTGATCATGATGGTCTCGATCTCCAGGGTGACTGGCTCATTTGTTGCACTGCATTCTTTGTGCGTTGAGCACATAAGCAGGCCTGCAGGTTAGCCACCTGGACAAACGAACTATTGATAACTACAAATTTTTTTGATCGCCATCAAGAAAACCGTTCTCCCCATGCGAACCACAGTCGCGCATGCTGGTAATCAGGATCAACTTATCGCCATTCTCGATAGTGATCCTGGCGCCATTCATGCGGATCAACCCTTGCTTGTCCATGAAGCTCAGTACGCGCGACAGCGTCTCCTGAGTCAAACCGAGCTTGGCGGCGATATCCTGCTTGCGCGCGGGCAACTGAAAGGTGAACGTGGTGGTCTCCGGGGAGGGCCGATGGCGCATCAGGAAACAGGCCACGCGCTGCACGCTGGAGCGTTGCGCACAGATTTCGGTGTCGCGCAGGGTTTCCATCAAACGTTTTGAGACCCGTTCCAACGTCTTGCTGGCCAACATGGAATCGCGACCCAGCTCCCGCCGATACACCATCGGGTCAATCGCCAGCAGATGACTATCCTTGCAGGCCACCGCGTGAAAAGGGCAGGCTTCATTCAATACCAGACAGGATTCACCCAGGCTGTCACCCTGATGCACCAGCGCCACCACACGTTCCATATTGTTCGGCAACGGGATATACAAGCGCACCAGGCCGCTGACCAGGACATAGAGATGATCGAGCGGCTCGCCCTTGCTGGCCAGGGCGCCGTTCTTCGGCACGCTGATCAACTTTGCACCCAGGGCCAAACGGTCCAGCACATCTGTCGGCCAGCCATCGAAATAAGCCAGACGGCTCATGGTCTCCGGAATCAAGGCAAAAGACAGCGGCAGTCTGGTCATGGCAGGCTCTTCCACGGGTTTCACAACGATATTGAATTACTTGGACCAATCAACGGGTGGCGGAGCATTTGTGCCGCCAATTGAAGCTTGGACAACTTCAGCCGTCAGGAAAATCGGTCGTCAGATGTTTATCGTTTCGGGCAGCCAGGCGCAGTCCGGCGGGTGCAAAACAGCGATCAACAAAGCGTCGCGAGAAAGCAGACAAAATGCCGCAAGTCATTGAAAAACTCCATCCATTATTAGGGTTTCTTGTCGTCTCCAAGGCTTGCTCAAAAGACGTGGGCGTCTTTATATCAGAATATTAGATTATTGCAATATTCCAGAACGGAAGATTGCAATGAAAACGATCAAGGCCGTTTAACCCGGATATTTCATCTTCGGCACAGGAACGCCACCGTATATGGCGGCGCTGGCATCAACGGATCAACATTGCTCCCACGGCAAGCCATCGAAGCGCCAACCGTTATGGGTGGAGCGTTGATGGTTGTCGTCAAGCTCACCTTCAAAGCCGTAGAGCACGTTGTAAACGTCAGAGAAGCCGTTCTGTTCCAGGTACTCGCCGGCTTCCTTCGAGCGATTGCCGGAGCGGCAGATCAGGATCACCGGCCGATGGTGCGAGGCGGCCATGCGGACCTGGCCGAGAAAATGCGGATTCAGATCCCAATTGATGCCCTCGTACCAGGCAATCAGAATGGCGCCGACCGGGTGGCCGACAAAGAGAAATTCGAATTCAGAACGGCAGTCGATCAGGACAGCATCCGCTTGTTTTTGAACGAACTCGAAAGCCTCTTTCGGGGTCAGGTGTTTCATGCGTCTCTCCTCGCGTAAGTGACTGATTTTTCTTGGGGGGTTTTCGTATAATGGCCGCCCTTTTTGCCGGCCGCGCCCATCATGTCAGATCGTACCGCTGAACTCCTTGCCATAGCCCGAAAACGCATCCTGATTCTGGATGG
>CAZUSF010000362.1:0-2573 GCA_964623355.1 uncultured Thiobacillus sp.
AGATTTCCCGGTGGCGCGTTCATAAAGGCTCTCTGGGGAGAAATCGAATCCGCAGGGCCAGGCCAATGTCGGCCAGTCGTCTAAATAGAATCGCTGGAATTCATTTTGTTCAGCCAACGGGCGGGCTGCGGCGTAGTTGTGGATGATGTCGGTGAAGTCGACGATTCCGCTCAGCTCGTCGGAGAATTTGATCCAGATACGATAACCGTCGATGTACTTTGCTTCAGTCAAGGTAATCATCGTTTTCCTTTCAAACCAGGGGCTCAAAGCGGCAAATTCCGGCATGTCACTTATCCGTGAGAATCCATGGCCTTGGAGCCGTGCTTTTTAAGCAAAATCTGCTTGGGTACTGCATGGCGCACAGGCGGTATTCTTTGGTGAGGCGGTCTACTTGGTTGATGGGCATTTTGGTTTAACCACGAAGACACCAATAAAGACAAAGGAGAAATCGGGGGTTGAGCTGACCATTTTTTTGATGCGGGTCGCGCACTAAGCGGGTTGCTGCGCATCAAGCTAACTCCCCCACGTCACGCAACACCGCATCTATCAGGTTTTGACGAATATAGATTCCACTGTCCTGCAACTGCAGGAGGTAGGGTGCGATCGCACCGATCAAGCCGGCTTTTTTTGCTCGGCGCAATATCCCCATAGTACCAATCCGAATCACGCCAAAGCGTTCCGCCACTCGCCGTGCCTGCGCATCATCCAATAGCACGGTACTTCCAGGCATTCCGAGGGCCAAGGCAATAACTTGCGCTTCGCCACGATCTACAAGAATGGTCAAAGGTTGCAACAATTCGGGAGTTGGGGCTTTAATTTCCAACCAGGCAAGCTGGCTAACTGCCATTGCACCAGGTAATCCAGCGCCGTGCACAGTCACCTCGTCCCATACCATCGTTGGCACCATCACCCGCTGATATAGCTTGGGCAGAAGTTCCAGTTGACCAATAATTGCCAAGGCAATCAGCGGGCTGCTGTCACCCACAATTGTTTGACAATTAGTCATCAAGCAATTCATCGGCTATTTGATCGTCATCCAGATTTATTACAGGCACTTGCAAACGCCCCAACTCAAACATGAAGCGTATTTTGCTCATGCCGCAAAACTCGGCTGCCTTTCCCAACGAAAGGCGGTGAACCTCAAACAACTTGGTTGCCAGCAGAAATGCCAACTCTTCTTCCAAAGCTTGTGGCGCTTTGCCGGATGTCACCAGCAAATCATCAGGGTACGGCATAGATAACGTGTGCATGGTTGATCTCCTAGTAGTCAGTCAAGGCGAAACAGCATAGGTGCCGCCGTACACAAAACACAAGCGCAGTTGGTGGCGCTGTTGTGCAGTGGCTCTTTAAAACTTGCTTCGCCATGGTTGAACCCGGGGCGCAACAGCTTCTGGACCCCGGCCTTCGCCGGGGTGACGGTTATTTGGGTGTTTCACGTTTTTTGCAACGCTGTCAAACGATCACGTTCGTCATCCCGGCGGGGGGGTTAGCCGGGATCCAGGTGACACCTCGCGCCGCAAGCGGTCGCTCCTACAGTGCTCACGATCGTCATCCCGGCAGGGGGTTAGCCGGGATCCAGCGGAAACCTCGCGCCGCAAGCGGCCTGACACCATTATTGACGTTTTAAATTACTTGAATACGTCTTCCAGCGTTGCAGCATCAAGGATTTTGTCAGTCCACTGTTCGAGTTGTTTCAGGTTGGCATTATCCAGTCGGGCCTGGGTCGCTTCGCCTAACGGGCCAAATTTACGTGCCAAAAGTCGATAAAGAACGGCGACTTCACCTTCGAGTTTGCCTTCAAGTTTGCCTTTGAGTTCACCTTTGAGTTCACCTTCGAGCTTGCCTTCGAGCTTGCCTTTGAGTTCACCTTCAATAAGCCCCTGCTTAAATCCGACTTTGAATGAGGGGAGCTGGCTATTTTTGATTTGACTGAGCATGGCGACTTCCTTTTCGATGACTTTTTCCAGGTTGCGGTTTACGGAGAGCACTTCCAGCATCCGTACGTATTCGCGAAAACCGCTTTCGTTGTTGGCGGTAAGTTGTTCTAAACGTTGGAAAATGAAATGTATCACTTCGCTTGGCGGTTGCCCTTTGAAGTCGCACAAGATGGCGAGCACCAGGGCTTCCGGCTTGTCTTGGGTGAGCAGTATCTGGCAGTCGACTGTATGCATATCGATGATCTTGTATCGATAGTCGAGCCCGCTTTGCTGGATTCCGGGCGCCATGGTGAGCGCCCCCTGACCAATGTAGATAAGGATTTGCTGAACGTCGAGCGTGCGGTTGCTCTGACCGATTTCTGCGCGATATCGCAACATGCGCCAGGGCATCTTGCTGTCATTGTCGTTCTGGATTTCGATATGCAGGATGAATTCACCATCGTCGCCCCACATGTGCGCAACCAAGTCGGCGCGGCGGTCTTCGATAGTTTGATATTCGGTTTCGATGATTTCGGCACGGTCTACTTTCAGGTGCAGCAATACCCGGGCGATGTCGACTGCGATGCGTTTGAGGATGTCTTTTGAAACAATGTCTTTGTCGCCCATCTGCGGCTTCCCTGTATTTGAGTTGAGGCG
>CAZUSF010000363.1:0-2559 GCA_964623355.1 uncultured Thiobacillus sp.
AAAAGGGGTGCTGACCTTCGTTAATGCTGATTTTGTCAGCAGCTCCGGCTATTCGCGTGACGATTTGATTGGCCAGCAACACAGCATCGTGCGGCATCCTACGACTACGTGACCAAACAGGCCGCCAAGGCCATCACGGGCGGTGACCGTGCTCATGTGACGCTGATTTGGCTCAGGTTGGAATAATCCGGTGCTGGCAAACGTCTTATCCTTGTTCTGTTTTAATTCATCACCAATGCCCGCAAGGAGCAAATTTGCTGAACCTTTTTTCCCTGTTCAATTTTTCGCTGCGCCGTCGGCTGGAAGAATTGCGGCCACGGCTTTACCGCCTGGCCTATTCCTGGTGCCACGATGCCGCGCTGGCAGACGATCTGGCGCAAGAGGCGCTGATCAAGGCGCTTGCCCGCAGCGAGCAATTGCGCGATGCGCAGGCGCTGGAAAGCTGGCTGTTCTCGATTCTGAACAATTGCTGGCGCGATCATTTGCGCGGCCGTCGCGAGTTTGCCGATATTGCGGATATTGACGATGCCATCGTCGATGAATCCCCTTCACCGGAGCAGCGTTATGCCAGCCGGCAGACTGTTCAGCGCGTCCGTCTGGCCATCGCCGGATTACCGATCGGCCAGCGTCAGGTCATCACGTTGGTCGATATCGAGGAATGCAGCTATGCGGTGGTGGCGGCCATTCTCGATCTGCCGGTGGGCACGGTTATGAGCCGTCTGGCGCGGGCGCGGCAGGCATTGCGGCAACACTTCATGGCTGAACAAACAACACAAATGACGCCCCGGCGCGCAGAAATCAGGAGAGTGAAATGAGTCCAAACAATATCAATCCACCTCAAGGTGATGAATCCAGCGCCGCGCTGGCACAGTTGTATCTCGATGCATTGGTCGATGGCGAACTGGCCGCTGATGAGCGGGTGCTTGCGCTGGCGCGGCTGGAATCTGATGCGGCGTTCAAGGCCGATGCCTGCGATTTGCGCTTGCTGAAGGAGCGGGTGAAGAGTGCGTATGCCGAACCACCCGCTGTGCCAGTCAATTCACGTCGCTCGCTGCGCGATCATGCCATGGCAAGCAGGACTAACCATCGCTTGCAGGCTTTGGCGGCAGTGCTGCTGTTGGCGGTTGGGCTGGGTACCGGCTGGTCGATGCGCGATTTCGCTACTACCGCACCTGTTTTTGATCGCATTGCCGGGTGGCCGGAAGGCTATCAACCGATTGCGCTGACCCAGGCCATCGATCAGAACAAAATCATTCTGCACCTGGATTCCGGGGACACCGGACGCTTGGGCAAAGTGCTCGATCTAGCCGACCAGGTGTTGGCGCGGCAACCCGCTGCGCGGATTGAAATTATCGTCAACAGTTATGGCCTCAACCTGTTGCGCGCCGATGTCACACCGCTGGCCAGTCGCATCGAGTCGATGGCGCGTCGGCATGCCAACCTGAGTTTTGTCGCCTGCGGCCAGACCGTGGCGCGCTTGAAGCGGGAAGGCGTCACCGTCGCGTTGGTGCCGGAGGCGCAAACCGCGAGCTCGGCCATCAACCAGATCACCACCCGCATGGGGCATGGCTGGGTTTATGTGAAGGTGTAGTCGGGCATGACTGCGTTCAACCTCCGGAAAAATCGTCTGCAGGTCTGTAATTTCCAGCCTTTACCCTGATACTCCTGATATCAACACAAGGAGAGCAGCATGCTGGAAATCGGTCTTTATGGTCTCGGTCGCATGGGCGGCAATATGGCGCGGCGTTTGGCGCGCGCCGGTATTCAGGTTCGTGCGCTGAACCGCAGTTTTGACGTGACGCAAAAATTGGCAGCCGAGGAATCCAACGTCACGCCCTGCAAAACGGCGGCGGAAATGCTGCAAAACCTGGCGTCGCCGCGCATTGTCTGGTTGATGTTGCCGGCGGGCGAGGCGACGGAAGCCGCCATCAGCGAACTTTCCGGGTTGTTGCAGCCGGATGATTTGCTGGTCGATGGCGCCAATGGCTTCTATCAGGAAGCCATGCGTCGCGCCGAGTTGCTGGCCGGCAAGGGGCTGAATTTCGCCGATGTCGGCGTTTCCGGTGGCGTCTGGGGGTTGGCCAATGGCTATTGCCTGATGGCCGGCGGCAGCGAGTCGGACATCGCACGGCTGCAGCCTTATCTGCAAGCCTTGGCGCCGACACCGGAAACCGGCTGGCTGCATGCCGGTCCGGCCGGGGCGGGGCACTTTACCAAGATGGTTCACAACGGCATCGAGTACGGCATGATGCAGGCGCTGGCCGAAGGCTTTGCGTTGATGCGCGCGAAGCAGGAATTCGAGCTTGATATTGCTGCCATCGCCGAACTCTGGCGGCATAGCTCGGTGGTGCGCTCCTGGTTGCTCGATTTGTCCGCCGATTTCCTGAAGAACGATCAGAAGCTGGACGGCATTGCGCCGGTGGTGGCGGATTCCGGCGAAGGCCGCTGGACTGCGCTGGAGTCGATCAATCTCGGCGTACCGACGCCGGTGATGACGCTGGCCTTGATGAGCCGTTTCGCCAGCCAGGGCAAAGGCGATTTCGCCAACCAGATGCTGGC
>CAZUSF010000364.1:0-2533 GCA_964623355.1 uncultured Thiobacillus sp.
ATGCCGAGTTCCTTCACGCCGCGCAGAATCGCCAACTTGCGCACCGCGACACGCACCCAGGGCGCGCCGAATTCGCGGCGGACGATGTCGGCGATCAGTTCGCCCAATGTTTCCACCAGACGAATCTCGCGCGTCGCCACCACTTCCTGAATCCGCGCCGCGACTTTGCCGTAGTCGATGGTGTCGGCCACATTGTCGGTATGACCCGCCTTGTGGTCGTAAAGACCAATCTCGATATCGAGCATCACCGGCTGCGGTGCTTTGCGCTCCCATTCATAGAGTCCGATAATGGTTTCAAGGCGAAAATCCCGCAAAAAGAGTATGTCCATATTCGTTCCGCCTCTGTTCCTGATATCGCCAGGCCGCTTGCTGAAAAGCCGCGCATTCTACGCAACTAACCGCAACCCCGATAATTCCTGCAAATGATTGAATCCACGTTGCTTTTGATCGTCGCCTACCTGCTGGGCTCAGTTTCCTTCGCCATCCTGGTCGCCCGAGTTTATGGCTTGCCCGATCCGCGCAGCCACGGTTCCGGCAACCCGGGCGCCACCAACATGCTGCGCACCGGCAAGAAATCAGCCGCCGCACTGACTTTGCTGGGTGACGCCCTGAAAGGTTATCTGGCGGTCATTCTGGCGCAATGGGTCGCCAGCGCTTACAGCTTGCCGGCCTATGTTCCTTATCTCGCCGCGCTGGCCGCGTTCCTCGGCCACCTGTACCCGGTGTTCTTCGGCTTCAAGGGCGGCAAGGGCGTCGCCACCGCGCTCGGCGTCTTGCTGGCGCTGGACCTGCGTCTGGGTGGTCTGACCATCCTGACCTGGGGCGTGGTATTCGCGATCACCCGCGTCTCCTCGTTGTCCGCACTGGTCGCGGCGACGCTGGCGCCGGTCTATGGTTATTACCTGCTCGGCCACGGGCCCGATTCCCGCTTCCTGGCCGGCATCCTCGCCGTGCTGTCCTTGCTGGTGCTGGCGCGCCATCAAAGCAACATCCGCAAACTGCTTTCAGGTGAAGAGTCCGCGTTCAAAAAACGCTGAGGAGACTTGCAACCATGTTCGAAAAAACCATCGACTATGCCCGCGGCAGCCTCGCCGCCGCTTCCGAATCCGCGATCGAAAAAGCCGGCGACAAACTAGGCGAAGTGGTGCGCATCGGCGTCAATCAGGCTGGCGATGAGATGCGTGAAGTGGTGGCCGGCGCCAGCAAGGCGATCGACGACAAACTCGACAAAATCTCGCAGGAACTGCACAGCCAACGACAGTTCACCAAGGATGACGTGCGCGAGCTGGTCGACTACGCCGGCGAAAAGCTATCGGTCGTGCTCGATGAACGCATCGAAGTCATGCGTCAGCAGATCACCCGACTGGTAGAAGAAAAGACCGAATACTTCAAATCCGAGATCGATGATTTCTTCATCAAGCGGCAGATGGATCTGGCCCGCGAGCGGCGGCGGCTGGCTTTGAACATCGTGTTGGCGACCGGCGCCGCCCTGGCGGTCGGCGCGGTTTCGTTGTTCTACAAGGGCATTCAGGAATGGGACTTGCTCACCGTGTTCCGCGTCGTGCTTGCTTCACTCGCCGGCGGCTACAGCGTCTGGCTGGTACTGAGCCTGCTGCGCGGCTGGCTGCGTTTGAGCGAACACCGCAAGGACATGGTGTTTCTCGCCGCGCGTTACTGGGGCTGGTTGCGCCCGGCGAGCATTTTCTCGACTCTGGCGATCTTGCTGATCCTGGCTTTGCTATCGCTGGCGCTGATTTTCCCGCAGGAGGCGTTGCTCATTCTCAACCAGTACATCCTCAAACCGGGCGGCATCAAGCTGGGGCAGTGAGTTCACTCAGCGCCCATCTCGGACGCACACCAAAACGGCCATCTGCCGCCGGTTGGTCGGCGTTCAAGCGCAGCGCGCCGGCAAAAGCAATCATCGCGCCATTGTCGGTACACAGTTCCAGCGGCGGATAAAACACCTCGAAATGACGTTGCGCAGCTTCGGCGTTGAGCCGTTCCCGCAAAGCTCGATTCGCGCCCACCCCTCCCGCCACGACCAATCGCCGCATCCTGGTCTGCTTCAGCGCGGCAATGCATTTCGCCGCCAACACTTCGACCACGGCGACCTGAAACGCGGCGGCGATATCGGCGCGCGCACTTTCGTCCTCTTTCTTGCTCAACGTCAGCACTGCCGTCTTCAAACCGGAAAAACTGAAATCGAGATCACCGGAATTCAGCATCGGACGCGGCAGTTTGAAGCGATAGGCCTGCCCGGTATCGGCCAGCTTCGACAGCGCCGGCCCGCCCGGATAACCCAGCCCGAGCAGTTGCGCGGTCTTGTCGAATGCCTCACCGGCAGCATCGTCCACCGTTTCGCCAAGGAGTTGGTAACGCCCAACGCCATCGACGCGCATCAACTGCGTGTGGCCGCCGGACACCAGCAACGCAACAAACGGGAATTCCGGTTTCGGATTCGCCAGCAATGGCGACAGCAAATGGCCTTCCAGATGATGAATACCGATCGAAGGGATCGCCAACGCCGCTGCCA
>CAZUSF010000365.1:0-2507 GCA_964623355.1 uncultured Thiobacillus sp.
GAGCGTCCGCTTGCGGCGCGAGCGTCGTGAAATCGGCCCGCAAGCGGAGCCTCCTACGACTTTGCCGCCTCACCCAATGGGTGAATTGAGAAATTGGCCACTTGCCAGCTTTTTCTTGTTGTCCGGGGAAAAACCGTATCAGGAATAACGTGCCCGCCGTTCTCGATCCACCTGAATGATGTAGCGCTGGATCGCGGTTTCCACGCTGGGAGGCAGGTCGATGAACCGGCATCCGGCGCGATGCGTCAAGCGACCGTTCTTCAGGGTAATTTCAAACGTCGTACACACACTGAGCCCGACCGCAAACTCACCCATGCCAGGCAAGGAAATGCGGCAGCCGTGATAAACCTCGCCGGCCTTGAGTCTGCCCACCTCCGGGTAAGCCAGCACCCCGACCCCGCCGATACTGATATCGACCACCACCGATTCCATCAGACCGGCATCGGTATTGATCAAGCATTTCACCGGATTGATGACGGAAGTCACCAGGCGGTAATACTCGCGCCGTTGCATGCGAAGAATCTCGCGCGGGATTGGTACGCGAAAAACAGCCTCTTGCCCAAGCCTGGACGCCGTCACGCCAGCGCTGGAAAACTGGATATGCACCTGATCGTGCGTTGTCGCAAAAGTGCATTCCTTGCTGCCGAGCAACTGCGTATTCATCGCGGCATCGACACCTTGCTCGAATAACAGATGCCCCTTGTCAGGCTCAATGGCGACCAGCGTCGAGAGTAAAAACTGCTTGCTGGTATCGCCGTACAAGGCGACGATGTTCTTGTCATCCATCACCGCGCGCAAGATGCGTTCGATCTCAGCCGCATAACTGACCAGGTAACGGTCGCGATCCTCTGTTGAGATCAATTCAATTTTCATGGGCTTGATTGTAGTGGTACGTGCCTTAAACTCATGCCCTGAAATACCGCTTTCAAAGCAACCAAATTGATTCAATACAGGTTCAATCAGGGTCAATTATATGAGCTCGGAGAGCCCAAAACAGTGAGGTCGTAACAGTGGGAATTATGGAAAGACTGCGTAATAGCAGTCGTGCATGGGCAAGAACAATTGCAGTTGTTGAACCTCTGTCTCGCCTGAAAAACGTGGGCATGGCGAACACAGATTCAGGTATCGGCGATGGCGCCGGCGCAATTCAGAAGGACACGTTCAAGATTCGTCTCGCCCATGACGACAGCCGTACACGCGAGGCACGGTTTCTGGTCGAGAAACGTTACCGTGACAAGGGCTATCTGGTTTCCGGGCCAGCAGGCCAGCAGGTATGCCCCGAGCGCATCACGTTGGCGACCTACAAAGGCGATGAAGTGATCGGCACTATCACCATCGGCTTTGATACCGGCGCGGGCCTGCTGGTTGACGAGCTTTACAAGAACGAAATCGACGGACTCCGGCAGCAAGGTTTGCGGGTATGCGAGTTCACCAAACTGGCCATCGACAACAAAGGCGCTTCCAAGCGCATGATTGCCGGCCTGTTTCAGGTCGCATCGCTTTATGCCGTAAAAATCTGGGGTTACACCGATATCGTCATCGAAGTGAACCCATCGCATGTCACGTTTTACCAACGCATGCTCGGTTTCCAGCCCCTGGGTGAAGAACGTACCTGCCCACGCGTCGGCGCCCCCGCCTTGCTGCTCCGGCTCGATGCCGCCAACTACGGCGCAATGATGGTAGAGAAGTTTGCTGGACATCCCGAGCTTTCCCGCCAGGAACGTTCGCTGTATCCCTACTTTATGTCGCCGCAAGAAGAACGCGTCATTCTGGCGCGCATCGCCCGAGGCTGATGTCATGAACTTCGACTACCAGGAAGCGTTTTCCCGCAATATTGGCTGGGTCACCGAACAGGAACAAGTCACATTGCGCAACAAGCGCATCGCCATTGCAGGCATGGGCGGCGTCGGCGGATTTCACTTGCTGACCCTGGCCAGACTGGGTGTCGGAAAATTTAACATTGCCGATCTGGACACTTTCGAACTCGCCAACTTCAATCGACAGGCCGGCGCCTCGCTGGCCAGCATCGGTCGTGACAAGGTTGAAGTGCTCGCTGAACAGGCGTTGCAGATCAATCCGGAATGCGACATCCGGATTTTCAAGCACGGAGTGCAACCGGAAAACGTTGGCGACTTTTTTCGGGATGTCGATCTCTATGTCGATGGCCTGGATTTCTTCGCCATCTCGGCCCGCCAAATGGTTTTTGCCTGGTGCCATGAACATGGCATCCCCGCCACCACCGTGGCGCCACTCGGCATCAGCGCCGGCCTGTTGAACTTCCTCCCCGGCCAGATGAGTTTTGAAGACTATTTTCAGTGGGGCGACCTTCCGGAAATGGAAAAAGCGTTACGTTTCCTGGTTGGCCTGGCGCCCGCCCTGCTGCATCGTCACTATCTGGCTGATCCCAGCCGCGTCAACCTGAAAGCCCGCAAAGGCCCATCCACCATCATGGCCTGCCAACTTTGCGCCGGCGTCGCCGCCAGCGAAGCCATGAAAATCCTGCTTGG
>CAZUSF010000366.1:0-2492 GCA_964623355.1 uncultured Thiobacillus sp.
GCACCTTCCGTGGCTCGGACAAGCGCGGCGGCGCCAACGGCGCGCGCATCCGCCTCGCCCCGCAGAAGGATTGGGAGGGCAACGAACCGGCGCGCCTGGCCAAGGTGCTGGCGGTGTATGAAAAGATCGCCGCCGAAGCCGGCGCCAGTGTCGCCGATGTCATCGTGCTGGCCGGCAATGTCGGCATCGAACAGGCCGCCAAGGCGGCCGGCTTCGAGGTCAGCGTGCCGTTCGCGCCGGGTCGCGGCGATGCCACCGCCGAACAGACCGACGTCACCTCATTCGAGGTGCTGGAACCGGTCGCCGATGGCTACCGCAACTGGCTGAAGAAGGATTACGTGGTCAGCGCCGAGGAATTGATGCTCGACCGCACGCAACTCCTGGGCCTCACCGCCCACGAAATGACCGCGCTGGTCGGCGGCATGCGCGTGCTCGGCACCAACCACGGCGGCAGCCAGCACGGCGTGTTCACCGACCGGGTCGGCGCGTTGAGCAATGACTTCTTCGTCAACCTGACCGATATGGCGTATCAGTGGAAGCCGGCAGGTCGCAACCTGTACGAAATCCGTGACCGCAAGACCGGTCAGGTCAAGTGGACGGCGACGCGTGCCGATCTGGTGTTCGGCTCCAACTCGATCCTGCGGGCTTATGCCGAGGTTTATGCGCAGGACGACAACAAGGAGAAGTTCGTGCGTGACTTCGTCGCCGCCTGGACCAAGGTGATGAATGCGGACCGCTTCGACCTGAGCTAGAAACCCCGCCTGACTCCTCGCGCAGCGGTTGCCGTTGCGCGAGGAGTATTTACCCTGGAAACCTCGGATGTACCGCAGATATATGTCCAACTTATCGGTGAGGCGGAGAACGCTGTAGGAGGCGCCGCTTGCGGGCCGATCCCTCAACGCTCGCGCCGCAAGCGGACGCTCCTACAACGCCGTCAACTGCCGGATTCAGGTTTGCACATTCGCCATCACGCGTTTGCCATCAAGGGTTTGCCATCACCTCGCCCAATCGCACCGGGCCGCCAGGCTGCCAGGCCGGATTGAACGACAGCGGTCCCTTCGGAAACAGCATCACCACGGTCGAACCGAGCAGGAAACGGCCCATTTCTTCGCCCTGGGCAAGTTCGATGCGTTCCTTGTCATAGCGCCACTCGCGCAGCACGCCGGAGCGCGGCGGGTTGACCACGCCATGCCAGACCGTGGCCATCGAGCCAACGATGGTCGCGCCGACCAGCACCAACACGAACGGACCAGCAGCGCTTTCGAATACACAGACCACACGTTCGTTGCGCGCGAACAATCCGGGCACGCCACGTGCGGTAGTCGGGTTGACCGAGAACAGGTCGCCCGGCACATGGATCATCCGGGTCAGGCGACCGGCGGCCGGCATGTGGATGCGGTGATAGTCGCGCGGGCTCAGATAGAGCGTGGCGAAATGGCCATCCTCGAATTGCGCCGCCAACTGCGCATCGCCACCGACCAGTGTGGTGGTCGAATAGCGATGATCCTTGGCCTGGAAAATCTGGTTCTGCTCGATTTTGCCGAACTGGCTGATCGCGCCATCCACCGGGCAAATCAACGCCGCGTCACTGATCGGACGCGCGCCTTGTTTCAGCGCACGGGTGAAGAATTCGTTGAAGGTCGGATAGGCGGCGGGGTCCGGATTCGCCGCTTCGACCATGTTGACCTGATAGCGCGCGACGAACTTCCGGATCACCCAGGTGGTGAAGCCACCCAATCGAGCCGAGGCGAAGCGGCCGGCGAGGGCGGTAAGCGCCTGTTTCGGCATCAGGTATTGCGGCAGTACAGCTAAACGGTCGGACACGGAAAACCCTCTTTGCATGAATCGGTTTGCAGGCTTCGAGCATTAACCACGTGTATTCGAATTGCCGGCAAAACTATTGAGTTCGACGCGTGGCGCCGGTTCCCAACCCGCCTTGCGGTGTTCCGCCACGATATTGGTAAAAATGCCGCCACGCACATAGAACTTGGCGGTCAGACGCATGAAGCGCGGTTCAGTGGCACGCACCAGATCATCCAGAATGCGATTGGTGACGTCTTCGTGGAAATGGCCTTCGTCGCGAAACGACCACATGTACAGCTTCAGACTCTTCAATTCGACGCAGCGCTGGTCGGCAATGTAGTCCAGATACAGCGTGGCAAAGTCGGGCTGGCCGGTTTTCGGACACAGGCAGGTGAACTCCGGAATTTCCATGTGGATGTGGTAATCCCGGTTCGGCTGCGGGTTGTCGAAGGTTTCCAGGGTTTTGGTCGGTTGGCTGGGCATGGCTTGGCGCTTCAAAGTGAGTGGTTAACGTAAAATCCGCGGCGCGCATTATAGACGTCACCCAATGACGCCACCCCACGCGCCACCCTGAAACCTCATCCATCTGCCGCCTTGCGCCTCAAACACATCCACATCGCCGGTTTCAAATCGTTCGTCGATCCGGTCACCTTGCCGGCCAGCGCGCAGTTGACCGGCATCGTCGGTCC
>CAZUSF010000367.1:0-2490 GCA_964623355.1 uncultured Thiobacillus sp.
AGGACGTCGTTGATGACCGACAGCAGGTGCTGGGCCGAGGTGTCGATGGTGTCGAGGCGTTTTGCCTGCTGCGGTGTCACACCTTCGCGGCGCAGGATGTTGGCCATGCCGAGGATGCCGTTCATCGGCGTGCGGATTTCGTGGCTCATGTTGGCGAGGAAGGCGCTTTTGGCGATGTTGGCGGCTTCGGCGGCTTCCTTGGCAATGGCGAGTTCCCGGGTGCGTTTTGTGACCAACGCTTCGAGGTCCTCGCGTTGCTGCCTCCGCGCGTCTTCCATCTCCTTGCGCAAGGTCACGTCCGTCATGATGCAGTGCGTGCGCAGGAAATTGCCCGCGCTGTCCCGACCAATACGCCCATTCACTTCCATGAATTTCAGCCTGCCATCCTGGCATTTGAATTCGAAGACCGGCCCATCAACACGACCTGCCTCCTTGAATTTCGGGAACTCGCAAAACAATGTCGGGATTGACCCGGCGGTAATGAAATCGCCGATGAAACGACCCATGACCTCCTGTCGTTCGTAACCCAATTGGCTTAGCCATTCCTGATTGACGTCAAGAATGTTGCCCTCGATATCCAGCGATTGATAGGCCAGCGGCGCTTGCTCGAACATCTCCCGGAACAAAAGCTCTCTTCCGCGCAGTGCTTCTTCCGCCTGCTTGCGCTCGGTGATATCGACGATGATGCCAAGGTAGCCCTGAGTATTGCCATGCGGGTCAAAAAGCACTTCAGCATGCCCGGTAATCCATGTCACCTTGCCTTGCTTGGTCACAAAACGGCATTCCCAGTCCCAGGACGATCCCGCGCTTGCCGCCGCATACCAGCCATCGAATATTCTTTGTTTGTCGTCCGGGTGCAATGCCCGACTCCAACCTTGCCCCAAGGCTTCATCCGCAGTCATCCCGGCTATTTCACACCAGCGCGGATTCACAAAAATGCAGTCACCCTGTGCATCGGTCTGGAAAATACCTGCCGGTGAATGGTTGGTGATTGCTCTATAACGCTCTTCGCTCTTGCGCAGTTCTTCCTCGGCCTGCTTGAGCTCGGTGATGTCCTGCAATGAGCCGAACAGGTGGGTGACCCGCTGGTTTGCATCCATCTCGACATGACCACGGGCCAGGCATACTCGCGTCGCACCATCCCGGCGAATGGCACGCAGTTCCAGTTCGTAAGGCGTGCCCTGGTTCAAGGCGGCGTTAACCGCATCCGTTAGGCGCTGCATGTCTTCAGGTAAATAAAGTGCAGGGTGTTCCGCGAAGGAGGGCGCCCCCTCGGCCGGATCGCGCTGAAAGATGCGGAACATCTCGTCCGACCACTGGGTGGTGTCGGTCGCCACATCCCATTCCCAACTACCGACATGGGCAATCCCCTCGGTGCGGGTCAGCATGGACTGCTTGAGTTGTAAATTCTCCAGCAGCCGATTCAAGGCGCCGATCAGATCACCGATTTCATCCTGGGTGGTGTTCGGCAGCGGCCCGGAGACGATGTCCGCACCGGAACAGGCGCCGATAGCTTTCGCCGCAAGCTCGATCGGCGCCAATTGGCGGCGCAACATCCACCAGGTCAAACCGCCGGCCAGCAGGGTCAGGAACATCGTCGCCAGCAGCATGCGCTGTTGCATGTCGCGAATCGGGGCAAAGGCTTCGGCGGTGGGGAGCAGCGCCACGACGTACCAGCCGGCAATCGGGATGCCTTTGGCTGAGGCCAGCACTTCCACCCCGAGTGGATTGACCACCACGCCGGAACCCTCATAGCCATCGATGAAACGATCAATCAGCCAGTTGGCGCCACGGGGCGGGAGTGTTTCCATGATGCGGCGATTGTCGGTTGCGGTGATGATCAGCCGCTGCTGGGGCGCATTGATGATATAGCCGCCGGTCTTGCCGTAGGGGTTGGCCGTGATTTTGTCGAGGAAATTCGTCGCATCGAGATTGACCACGCCGACCAGGCTGCCGACCACATCACCCCGCGAATTTTGGATCGGTACAGCAATGCCGAAAACGGGAACCTGCAGCGCCTTGCCCACCGTGACGCTGCTGATGGCCGGCTTGCCAGTGCCGAGTGCCGTCGCCACATGGTCGCGAAACATGTAGTTGATGCCGATGCGATTGGCCGCCACCGGCACCGAGGCGATGGTCGTACCCGAGACATCGGTGATGAACATCCCACCGTTGAACAGCTGACGGATCACCAGCCGGTCTTCCAGATCAGCCTGCAGCGCCGACGGTGACTTGATGGACATCGTGTCGTAGCGCTTGACCAGTTGTTCCAGCGCTGTCGTGCGTTCCCGCAGTTCCTGGTTGACGTTCGCCGCGACCAGTGCGGCAGCCGAGAGTTGCTGGTCGCCGAGCAACTGTTCCATGTCCGCCCGCAGCATGCGCGAGACGTAGTAGGCCAGCGCCCAGATGCTCAAGACGAAGATCACCAGCGTGAACAGGGTCAGGCGGGTCTTGAGCGAGCGTTGCAGGAATGAGTTCATCGGGTGTCCT
>CAZUSF010000368.1:0-2489 GCA_964623355.1 uncultured Thiobacillus sp.
GAGTTGGTGTTGGTTGAAGTGTTGCTAGTTTAGGAACCCAGATTTTGGGGAGTCGCCAAGTGGTAAGGCACCGGATTTTGATTCCGGCATTCGTAGGTTCGATCCCTACCTCCCCAGCCAGATAAACGTCTGCCCCTGAAGGGTGGGCACGATAAGCGTGCAACTTGGGTTGCACGCTTTTTGTTTTGTGATTTGTTAACTGTTAGCGCGTCTGACCGACACGCGGGGGCTCGAAGTAGCCTGGGGGTCGAAGTGGCATATGACAGCTTGATGGTGTTCACCGGTAATGCGCATCCCAAGCTTGCTGAGGACGTGGTGCGTCATCTCAACATGCGTTTGGGGCGCGCGACGGTGGGGCGGTTTTCCGACGGCGAAGTCAACGTCGAAATCATGGAAAACGTGCGCGGCAAGGATGTGTTCGTGTTGCAGCCCACTTGTGAGCCGACCAACGACAGCCTGATGGAAATCATGCTGATGGTGGATGCGTTGCGACGTGCTTCGGCAGGCCGAATTACTGCGGCAATTCCCTATTTCGGCTATGCCCGGCAGGATCGTCGGGTGCGTTCCGCACGGGTTCCGATTACCGCGCGCGTGGTCGCCGACATGCTGACCGTGGTTGGTGTCAATCGGGTGCTGACGATGGATCTGCACTCCGACCAGATTCAGGGGTTCTTTGATATCCCGGTCGATAACATCTATTCCACGCCGATTCTGATGGGCGACATCTGGAAGCAGAATTATGACAACCTGATGGTGGTTTCGCCCGACGTCGGCGGTGTTGTGCGCGCGCGGGCCGTGGCAAAGCGCCTGGAGTGCGAGCTCGCCATCATCGACAAGCGGCGTCCGAAACCGAACGTTGCCAAAGTGATGAATATCATCGGTGATGTCAAAGACCGCACCTGTTTGATCATGGATGACATGGTCGATACCGCCAATACGCTATGTGAAGCGGCCAATGCGCTGAAAACGAATGGCGCCAAGCAGGTAATCGCCTACTGCACCCATGCCGTGTTGTCGGGTAGCGCGGTCGAGCGAGTCAATAATTCCGCGCTCGATGAATTGGTGGTGACCGACACCATTCCGCTGCGGGATGACGCTCAAGCCTCAAGCCGGATTCGCCAGCTGTCGGTGGCGAATTTAATGGCCGAAACCATTCGTCGTATCAGTGATGAAGATTCTGTGAGCTCGTTGTTCAGCGAATAACGCGTTTTAAGTCGGGCCGCCTGGTCGCGGGGGCCCTTTTCCAACCGCAAGGAGTAAGTCATGAAAATCGAAATCAATGCAATGAAGCGTGATGCGCAGGGCACCGGAGCGAGCCGCCGCCTGCGTCGCGCCGGCCGGGTTCCCGGCATCGTTTATGGTGGCGGTAGCGTCGCCCAGGCAGTCGACCTGAACCACAAGGAGCTTTACTTCGGCCTGAAGAATGAAGCTTTCCATTCTTCCGTGCTGACGCTCAACATCGATGGCACCAAAGAGCCCGTGCTGCTGCGCGATTTCCAGATGCACCCGTACAAGCCGCTGGTGCTGCACATTGACTTCCAGCGCGTCGATGCGAGCCAGAAGATCCACATGAAGGTGCCGCTGCATTTCGTCAATTCGGAAATCGCGCCGGGCGTGAAACTCGCTGGTGGCGTCGTCAGCCATCTGATGACCGAAGCCGAAGTGCAGTGTCTGCCGGGTGTTTTGCCTGAGTTCATCGAAGTCGATCTGTCCAAGCTGGAAGCCGGTCAAACCATCCATCTGTCCGATTTGCCGCTGCCGGCTGGCGTTGAATTCGCCTCCCTGTCGCGTGGTGAAGATCAGGGTGTCGCCAACATCCTGGCGATCCGTGGTGGCGCGGCGGCGGAAGAAAGCGAAACCGCAGCCTGATCGTAATGTTGATTGCCGAGCCATCCTAGTCCGATGCAGGTCAAGCCTCGCCTGATCGTCGGATTGGGCAACCCCGGCGCTGAGTACGCTGAAACCCGGCATAACGCCGGGTTTTGGCTTTGTGAGCGTCTCTCCGCCAAGTTGGGCATTCAGTTCTCAAATGAATCCCGCTTTCATGGCCGGGTCGCGCATGCGCGTGAAGCTCGCGTCTGGTTGCTGATGCCGCAGGTCTTCATGAATCGTTCGGGTATGGCAGTTGGTGCGCTGGCACGTTTCCATCGTATCGAACCGGCTGAAATTCTGGTGCTGCATGACGAGCTGGATATTCCGCCCGGTCAACTCCGCCTGAAATATGGTGGCGGCGTCGGTGGTCATAACGGTTTGAAAGATATTTCGGCACATCTCGGTACCCAGGACTATTGGCGTTTGCGCATCGGAATCGGTCACCCGGGGGATCGGAATGAAGTGGTGAACTTTGTTTTGAAGTCGCCGCGACAGGAAGAGCAACTCGAGATTGATCAAGCGATTGACCGCGCCCTTGAGCTTTGGCCGCTGCTTGAAAAGGCCGAATGGAACGCGGCCATGAAGCAGGCGAATACCAAACCATCAGCCAAGCCCGC
>CAZUSF010000369.1:0-2486 GCA_964623355.1 uncultured Thiobacillus sp.
AGCTGGTCGGCATCCTCACCCGCAGCGACATCCTGCGCGCCCTGGTCAACGACCCACCGTTGAGCCTGTGGGCATGACTGCGGACCCGTCGCAGCCGCATGCGCACTCGCATGCCGACGGCCCGAGTTATCTGTGGGCGGCGCTGCTGCCGCTGACCGCCTTCCTGGCCCTGGTCTGGGGCATCAACCAGCATGCGCTGCCCTGGAGCCTGACCCTGGATTGGGCGCCCAGCCTGGGTCTTGCCGCGGCTTTTCGCGTCGATGGCCTGGCGGCGCAGATGCTCGCCCTGATTACCGGCATCGGCACCCTGGTGTTCATCTATGCCAGCGGTTATCTCGCACACGAACCCCGGCGCGGCCGGTTGTTCGGCATGCTGCTGCTGTTCATGCTGGCGATGATCGGCGCGGTGACCGCCGACAACCTGATCCTGCTGTTTCTGTTCTGGGAACTGACCAGCCTCACCTCCTTCCTGCTGGTCGGCTGGAAACACGAAGACGAACAAGCCCGCGCATCCGCGCGCCAAGCGCTGTTGATCACCCTGGGGGGCGGTCTGGCGCTGTTGGGCGGACTGATTCTGCTGGCTCAGATCGCCGGCACCTGGTCGCTTTCCGGCATCGTTGCCGCCGGTCCGGCACTGCACGCAGACCCGCGCCTGCCGGCGGCGCTGGTGCTGATCATGCTGGGGGCGTTCACCAAGTCGGCGCAATTCCCGTTCCACTTCTGGCTGCCCAACGCCATGTCGGCGCCGACGCCGGTGTCCGCCTACCTGCATTCGGCGACCCTGGTGAAGCTGGGCATCTATCTGCTGGCGCGCCTCGATCCGGCCTTCAACGACCTGCTGCTGTGGGAGTTCAGCCTGGTCGGCATCGGCACGCTCACCGCTGTCTGGGCCGCCGTGCTGGCGCTGCGCGAGCGCGACCTGAAGCGGATCCTGGCCTTCACCACGCTGTCCGCCTTGGGCACCATGGTTCTGCTGGTGGGCTTGCCCAGCCCCGGCGCCGGCTTGGCGGTGGCCGCCTTCATGTTCGCCCATGCCATGTACAAGGCGCCGCTGTTCATGGTCGCCGGCAATATCGACCACGCTACCGGCACCCGCAACATCGATCACCTGAGGGGCCTGCGCCGCTGCATGCCCTGGACCGCCGCCGTGGCGGTGCTGGCCGGGCTGTCGATGGCCGGCTTGCCGATGTCGTTCGGCTTCGTCGCCAAGGATGTGATCGCCAGCGCCAAGGCGGAGTCGGAAGTGTTAGCCCTGATCAGTTACGCCACCGTACTGGTCAACGCGACCGCCGTCGCGGTAGCTGCCGTTGCCGCTCTGCGCGTGTTCTGGGGGAGAACGGAAGCGCCGCCCGGACAAGTGCATGAAGTGCCCTGGACAATGCGCCTGCCGCCGCTGTTGCTGGTACTGATCGCGCTGGAGTTCGAATTCCTGCCCAACCTGGCCGACCCGTTCCTGGTCGCCGCCGCGCAGTCGATCTCGCCCGGCCTTGGCGTTCTACAGGCCACTACCACCTATACCTTCGACGGCACCCTGACCGCACTGAAAATCACCTTGAGCATCGGCCTGGTGCTATTCCTGACCTGGGACCGACTGCATGCGTTGTTGAGCAAAATCCATTGGCTCGACCAAATCGGACCGGCCGCCAGCTACGACTACCTGCTGCATGCGATCCCGCGTCTGGCCGCGTGGCAGACCCGGCATCTGCAAACCGGCCGTCTGTCGCACTACCTGCGCCTGACGCTGGCGGCCCTGCTGCTGATGGGTGCCGGTCTGGCGATGTTGTCCGGCGCGGCGCTGGAATTCGACTGGCCGGCGTTGCTAGCCTGGCCGTCGATCGCCTGGGCATGGATGCTGGCCTGCCTGCTCATCCTCGTCGGCGCCGTGTCCGCGTTGTTCCTGCGTCAGCGCATCGCCGTGCTGATGGCCAGCGGACTCGTTGGCTATGGCTCCGCCGTGCTGTTTCTGTTCGCCGGCGCGCCGGATCTGGCGTTTACCCAATTCGCCGTCGAGACCGTGCTGGTAGTGATTGCCGCCAGCGTGTTGCCGTTTTTGCCGGAAGCGAAAGCGTTGCCCAGGCCACGCAAGTTGCTGGACGCCCTGCTCGCCGTAGCGGCCGGCGTGGCGACCTTCCTGCTGCTGGCCCACTTGGCCGGGTTGCCGGAAAACACCGAACTGGCGGCCTGGTTCGCCGCTCACAGCCTGCCCGAAGCGCATGGTCGCAACGTGGTCAACGTGATCATCGTCGACTTCCGCGCCTTCGATACCCTGGGCGAGATCGCCGTCCTCGCCTTCTCGTTGCTGGCGGCATTGCCCTTGCTTGCCGCACTCCGTCGGCAGCGTGCCATGAGTTCAGTGTCATGAAGCCGCGCTCGATCCTGCTCGAACGCGCAGCGCCCTTGCTGTACTGGGCAATGCTGATCATCTCGCTGGCAATATTGCTGCGCGGCCACAACGAGCCCGGCGGCGGCTTCATCGGCGGCCTGGT
>CAZUSF010000370.1:0-2483 GCA_964623355.1 uncultured Thiobacillus sp.
TTGTCGCGCACTTCCACCTCTATCGTGTCGCCAATGTTGACCCCGACCGGCACGCGCGCCAGTGCAATCGAGCCATTCAAGGTCGGTGAAAACGAACCGCTGGTGATTTCGCCCTCGCCGTGTTCGGTGAAGACAGATTGATGATTGCGCAGCACGCCACGCTCGATCAGCTTGAGGCCGACCAATTGTCGCGCGCGAGGCAAGTGCAGCAGCGACGATTTACCGATGAAATCACGTTCCGACTTCAGATCAACCGTCCAGGCCAGGCCGGACTCCAGCGGCGAAGTGGCTTCGGTCATGTCCTGGCCATACAGATTCATGCCGGCTTCCAGGCGCAAGGTATCGCGCGCACCGAGGCCGCATGGTTTGACACCGGCATCCAGCAAGGCTTGCCAGAAGAATGGAGCAGCTTTCGCCGGCAGCATGATTTCAAAACCATCCTCGCCGGTGTAGCCGGTGCGGGCGACGAACATGTCGCCCACCACGACGGCGTTGAACGGCTTCATCGGCTCGGCCAGATCCTGCATGCCGGGCATGGCTTGCCAGAGTTTGGCGGCGGCATTCGGCCCTTGTATGGCGATCATCGCCAGGTCGCGGCGCGGCGTGAGAGTTAGCCCCGGCGCGTGTTTGGCCATCTGCACTTCCATCCAGGCAATGTCTTTTTCGGCGCAACCGGCGTTGACCACGATGCGGAACCAGGATTCGTTGAGGAAATAGATGATCAGGTCGTCCACCACGCCGCCGCCTTCATGCAGCATGCAACTGTAAAGCGCCTTGCCGGTGGTTTGCAGTTTGTCGACATTGTTGGCGACCAGCTTTTTCAGGAAGTCACGTGGGGTTTTACCAGGCTCCCCATCACCTTTCAGATCGACCGGCAGCATGTGCGACACATCGAACATGCCGGCATCGCGCCGCACGATGTGGTGTTCCTCGATCTGCGAGCCGTAATGGATCGGCATTTCCCAACCGGAAAAATCGACCAGCTTGGCGTTGGCTTCACGGTGTTTTGCGTTGAGCGGGGTTTGTTTGAGCATGTTCGGCATCCTTATTGATCGTCATGCCGGCGCAGGCCGGCATCCAGTGAATCGAGCACATCGCCTGGATTCCGGCCTTCGCCGGAATGACGGGCAAATTGGATTTCCTCGGCGTAATAGGAACTGCGCACCAGCGGACCGGCCTTGACCCAGGCAAAGCCCATCTCGCGCGCAACGGTTTCGTATTCGCTAAATTCTTCCGGCGGCACGTAGCGCGCCACCGGCAGATTATCCAGTGTCGGCCGCAGATATTGGCCGAGCGACAGACGTTGCACACCAGCCGCGCGCAGATCGCGTAGCACATCGAGCACTTCCGTTTGCGTTTCGCCCAGGCCGAGCATCAATGCAGATTTGGCTTCCATGTCAGCCGAGTGTGCTGCGATTTCCAGCAGCCGCAAAGAGCGTTCGTACTTCGCGCCCTTGCGCGCTTCCTTGTAAAGGCGCGGCACGGTTTCGATGTTGTGGCCCCAGATCAGATCGCGCCGGGCTGCTGTCGGCAGCGAGTTCAGAGTTTCTGTGAAAAGATCGGCGGCGGCTTGTTGTACCTGGCGAAAATCGGGGGTGAGGAATTCAACGCCGAGATCGGGACGACGCAAACGCAGTTGTCGCAAGGTCTCGCCAAAGCAACCGGCGCCGCCATCCGGTAGATCGTCGCGGTTGACCGAGGTCAGCACAATAAAATTCAGTTTCAGATTGATGCAGGCTTCAGCAACGCGGCGCGGTTCGTCGGCGTCGGTCCAGGTAGGGCGGCCGGTTTTTACCGAACAGAAGGCGCAAGCACGAGTGCAGATGTCGCCCAGCAGCATGAAAGTGGCGGTACCGCGGCTCCAGCATTCGCCGCGATTCGGGCAGCGCGCTTCTTCACAAACCGTATGCAGGCCACGGCCATGCACGGCCTGCGCGGTTTCCGGGAATTGCGCCTCGTGGCCGAGGTTCTGGCGAATCCAGATCGGCATACGCGCGGCATTTCGCGACTGGGTGGGTAAATCAGTTTGCAAACCAAGCTCCAGAAATAAAAAAGGTGAACGTGATTTCGCAAACACGTTCACCCCTCTGTCCGGTTACCTGAGAGATTTGCCCCATCGGTGTCCGCTACATCATTAATGCGCGGCGCTCTCCAGAGTTGCCCAATTCTCGCGGTCCATTTTGCCTGAGCGGTTGCGGGTGGCGTTGCGCCTTCGGCGGCCGGCAAGTTGCGTCCGGCGCTCTCCCGCGAGAACGATAGCGAGACCGACTATACCGGGCGCACGGAGTCCGGACAATCCGATTGATTCATCGGTAAACCAAACCGAGCTTATAGCCGGAGGCAACCAGATTGCCGATATCTAGGTTAAGCCGGATCTCGCGCTCCACGTCCGCCGTCATGCCAGCCGCCACATTCACCTCTTTCGGCAAGTAGTCTTGCGGGCGAAATACCTGCTTCGCCACCGGCGCTTGGCGGACATCGCT
>CAZUSF010000371.1:0-2476 GCA_964623355.1 uncultured Thiobacillus sp.
TGGTGGGCAGTACGGGGTTCGAACCTGTGACCCCCGCCGTGTGAAGGCGGTGCTCTACCGCTGAGCTAACTGCCCTGAACGTGGCGTTCAAAGAGGCGCGCATTCTAATGAGGCGGTAATGTATGGTCAAAGCCTTTTTTCCCGCCGGCTATTGGTAAAATCTTCGCTTTCGTCCCACTGCCAAGTTCATGGTCCGCACTCGTTTCGCTCCTTCTCCTACCGGTTATCTGCATATCGGCGGCGCTCGCACCGCGCTGTTTTCCTGGGCTTACGCCCGCAAGATGGGCGGCGAGTTCATTCTGCGCATCGAAGACACTGACCTGGAACGTTCCACCCAGGCTTCCGTGCAGGCCATTCTGGATGGTATGGCGTGGCTTGGCCTCGATTGGGATGAAGGCCCGTACTACCAGATGCAGCGCATGGAACGCTACAAGGAGGTGGTCGATCAGCTGCTGGAAGAAGGCCACGCCTACTATTGCTACGCCAGCAAGGATGAGCTTGATGTGATGCGCGAGGCGCAGAAGGCGCGCGGGGAAAAACCGCGTTACGACGGTCGCTGGCGGCCGGACGCCGGTAAAACCTTGCCCGCGCCGCCGCCTGGTGTGACGCCGGTAATTCGCTTCAAAACGCCGCAGGTTGGCGTGGTCACCTTCAATGACATGATCAAAGGCCCGATTTCGGTGGCCAATGCGGAGCTCGACGATCTGGTCATCGTGCGCGGCGACGGCGTGCCGACCTACAACTTCGGCGTCGTCGTCGACGATTGGGACATGCGCATCAGCCATGTCATTCGCGGTGACGATCACGTCAACAACACGCCGCGCCAGATCAACATCCTGCTCGCGCTGGGCGCGCCGATTCCGGCCTACGCGCATGTACCGATGATTCTTGGCAACGACGGCGAGCGGCTGTCGAAGCGGCATGGCGCGGTGTCGGTGCTGCAGTATCGGGAGGAAGGTTTCCTGCCGGAAGGCCTGCTCAACTATCTGGCGCGACTGGGCTGGAGTCATGGCGATGAAGAGAAATTCAGCCTCGACCAATTCGTTGAATGGTTCGATCTGGGCCACGTCAGCCACTCAGCCGCCCGTTTTGACGGCAGCAAACTGGCCTGGCTCAACCAGCAATATCTGAAGGAGGCCGACAACACGCGTCTGGCCGAGCTGGTGCAGCCCTTTCTGCGCGTGCAGAACATCGACACCAGCGGCAGCGGCAACCTTGCCGGCCTGATCGGGCTGGTCAAGGAGCGTGTCAACACCATCGAAGAACTCGCCGATGGTTTGCATATTTACTATAAGCAAAGCCTCGCCAGTGCTGACGACCTGCGGGCAAAGCTGCCGCAGACCGCGTTGCCGGCTTTCGAGCAACTGAAACATGATTTCGCTACGGTAGCCTGGGAAGCGCCGGCGTTGGGCCAGTTGTTGAAGGACACCGCGCAGGCTTTTGGTCTGAAGATGGGACAGATCGGCATGCCGCTGCGTTTGGTTCTGTTCGGCACCGCCCAGACCCCCGCCATCGACCAGGTGCTTGCCCTGCTTGGCCGCGACGAAACCCTGCGCCGGTTTGAATCTGCCTGGCCGCATATTCTGCTGGTGGTGGAGTAAACCCTGCCACGACCGGTAAAATCGCTTTCCGCCGCCCGAAATTGCAACGCGGATAGATAGCTAACGACATACAACGAACTCAAGTACGTTTTCATGCCTCAAAAAATGCAACTCATTGGTTCGCTGACCAGCCCGTTTGTGCGCAAGGTTCGCATCGTCGCAGCAGAAAAGTTCATCGAATACGAACTGGTCATCGATACCCCGTGGAGCGAGAACACGCGCGTTCCCGAATTCAACCCGCTCGGCAAAGTGCCGGTCTGGATCATGGAAGATGGCAAGACCCTGTTCGATTCCCGGGTCATCGTCGAATACCTTGAGCACGTCAGCCCGGTTGGTCACCTGTTGCCCAAGGATGCACGTCCGCGCATCGCGGTGAAGCGCTGGGAAGCGCTCGCCGATGGCGTGTGCGACGCCGCCGCGCTGGTATTTGTTGAACGCAAGCGCGCCGCCGGCAAGCAAGACCTGGAATGGATAAAGCGGCAAATGACAAAGATCGATGCGGGTCTGAACATGATGAGCGAAGACCTCGGTGGCCAGAATTGGTGTACCGGCGAGTTCTTCTGTCTCGCCGATGTCGCGGTCGGTTGTGCGCTGGGTTACCTCGAATTCCGCTTTCCAGAGATCGACTGGCGTCGCGCCCACCCCAACCTGTCTGAACTATTCGACCGCATGATGCAGCGCCCGGCGTTCAAGGAAACAGTGCCGGTGGCTTGAAAGCACGGCATTCGATCCTCGTCAGCTGATCGAATGAGTCGGCACTCGTTCTCGAATTGTCCATAATCAGTTCATGCCGACCGATCAACTCGCCACCCTATATCCTTTCCTGACCAGCCTCGCCATCGGCCTGTTGATCGGCCTTGAACGCGAACGCTCGC
>CAZUSF010000372.1:0-2475 GCA_964623355.1 uncultured Thiobacillus sp.
GGGCATGCCCGGCTTTTTGTTTGTGCTTGATGCGATCTGCTTTCAGGGACGCAGGTAGGCGTAGCCCTTTTGCTGCTGCTGCATGATCTGGATGACGCCGGCGGGAACGTAGCCGATGCTGCCCAGCATGTCGTCCTTTTCCAGTTTCTGGTTGCGCATGGTGTTCTGGCAGGCGAGCACCTTGACGCCGGATTCAACCGCCTCATTGATTCGGTTGCCTACCTCTGACTCGGCTTTCAGCATGTTGATGCCGGGGCCGAAAGCGATGATTTCCAGGTCTACATTGGCGTTGCCGATGTCTTTCTGGATGTTCTTGGCATTGTTCAGCGCCAGATTCCACTTGGCAGCGTCGTTGTCGCTGACCTGGATCACCATTTTTGCTTTTTCCGCTGCCAGCGCTGGGGTGGCAATGGCGCCGAACATGAGTGCGCTGCTCAACAGAATACCGGCGATGGTGTGCAAATTTTTCATTGAAATCTCCTCGGGATGTGGGAAAAGCTGGGAAAAGCGGAAAGAAACCTGGCATAAAACGGCACGAATGAAATGCCATTCGCGCTGTAGGACGCAGCCTGTTTCCGTTTTATTCCATCCCGCGCGCAGAAAAAATGCGCTCCCGGCCCCGAAGCACGGTTTGACCCAAGATCAACCCAGGCTCAACCAAAAAACCGCGCCAGGACACCCAATGTGCAGGTGATCAAGCCCAAGGTCAGATTGATCGCAACAATCTGCCGAATACGGTTCTGCGCCGCTGCTGCCGCCGGGATGTCACCTGTCGCCAGATTGGCGCGCAGCGCGGCGTAAGGCTTGAAGTAGAGATAGGCGAACAACGCAGCCATCACCCAGCCGATCACCGTCATCGTCAACACCGTGTGCGAGCCGCGCCCGGCGCCCATGCCGGTGAGGCCATGGCCACTGACCACCAGGGTCACGATGCAGACCCAGACCAACGGGAAGAAACGCGAAAACACGCGTTGCCACAAAGCCAGCCGCACGGGGGGTTCCAACGCCATCACGCTGGGCCGCAACGCCATGTGCGCGAACAACATGCCACCCACCCAGCCAATGGCGGCCAACAGGTGCAGAACCAGAAACAGGGGGATCAACCAGGTCATGAAACGCTCCAGAAATTATTATCGGGTGAACCATGCAGCAAGCGCGCCGAATCGGCAAGCCAGGCAAACAGTATCGTTCAGCCTGCCGAATCAGTCAGGATCAATCATATTCAACGCTGTAGAAGGTATCGAAACTGCTGCTCTGTTGTCCCGCCTGCGCTTCCAGGCGAACGTGCGGCGTCAGTTGATAAAGCACTTTCACCACCTGGCTCAGGCCATCCAGGCTTTGCTCGTAACTGAGCAATGTGCGCGACGACAGCCGCTTGCCGACGCTGACCACGCTGCTGGCTAGATCCTGGCTGTCGCCGGCGCGCACGTCGAAGGTATCGATATTCAGCGCCTCGGCCAGCTTCGACTGGAAGTTCACCGAATCGGCCTGGCTCAACAAAGTGCCGGCGGCAATTTGCAGCAACGCAAACTCCTGCTGGCCGCCGTTACTCAAGCCGTGCCCAAGCACCAGCCAGGACAGCTTTTCGGTATCCGGCAGCGCCGGGTCGGAATACAACGTCGCCACCGGCCGTTGCACCGTGCCGCGAACCTGCACGCCGGCGGTCACCGTGGCGGTCTTGCGCACGGCGAGCACATCGAGACCCGGATTGTCGATCGGGCCGATGAAGCGCAGCACGCCGCGCTCGATGTTCAGCGTCTGGCCATAGGCGGCATAGCGGCCCTCTTCGACCCGGATATTGCCGTCGCCGCGCAACTGATTGTTGACGGTAAAGACGCGCAGTTGGCCACCCAGGCGGGCATCGAATCCAGCCCCCTTGAACAGGAAATCCTTGCCCAGGTTGAGTTTCAGATCGAGCGCCAGCGGGAAGCGCTGGCTGGCCGACGGCGGCCGAGTCGGTTGCCCGACGATCACCACATCCGACGACAGTTCCGGCCGGCTGCTGGCCGGCATTTCCAGACGGGCGCGATCGGCGGTGAGTTCGCCGCTGAGGTGCAGGCGTTTTTGATCCAGATTGAGCTTGGTAATGCCCGACACGATGACCCGGCGATCGCTGCGATTGTTGGCGGCGAACTTCTCGAAGCTCAACGTCAGGCCGGCGCGTGGGTTCTTCCATTCCGCCTCGCCACTGAGCACAACGCGACCGCTGCCGCCGTTCAAAACGCCTTCCTGGACGCGAATCCGGTCATCCACCAGAATCAGTTTGAGGCTGCCATCAGTGATCAGAACGCCTTCTTCCGGCATCGCGAAACGAATCTGGCTGGCGTCGATCCGGCCTTCGATTTTTGGCGCTGCCAGGCTGCCGGCGCCGTTCAGGCGGGCGTTGATTCTGGCGTCGGCGCGCATACCCAGCGGCAGGAATGGTTTCAGCGGGCGCAGATCGGCGACATCCAATTGCGCGTTCCATGCCAGTGG